>CAYFQS010000087.1:0-11684 GCA_964345245.1 uncultured Planctomycetaceae bacterium
CAGCCGCCCGACGCAGAACAGCCGCTCCTGGTGAGGCACGAGGTCGGTGACTTTCGCCCGGCCCCTCGGATCGCTTGTGGTGCTGATCACGCCGCGGGGCTTGTTGACCATGATGTATCGCGTCGAGCGGGTCGGCTTCGCACCGACCCGTCGACCGTCGATGGTCACCTTGTCGCGCTGCGGGTCGACCCAGATCGGCATCCGCCTGACCGTCGCGCCGTTCACGGCGACGCGGCCGTCCTCGATCATCTCCTCGATCGCCCGGCGCGAGCCCACGCCCGCCGCGGCCAGGGCCTTGTGCAATCGCTCGCCGCGGTCGGCGTCACGCAGTTCGGCGTGAGGGTCGTCCTGCGGCTTCGTCCGTCGTCTGGTCATCGACACATGGTAACATGCCGGGGCGGCGAATCCGGGGCTTCGGGCATGAGCTGACGCTCATGGCCTCAGCCCGCGGCTTTGCCCCACCCGAAAGCCGAGGGCTGAGAGTCGCCGCGTCAGCGTCGCCTCGAAGCCCCGGATACCCCCGGATGTCCCCACCGAAGTGAACCAACCATGATCGACTTCCACTACATTGCCGCCGACAGCGCCCACCTCGCCGCGTCCGTGCACGTACCCGACACGCGGCCCGCTCCCGTCGTCATCGTCGCCCACGGCCTGACCGGCCAGCGGCTCGGCGTAAGCTACCACCTCGTCGAGTTCGCCCGGCGTTTGCGCGACGCGGGGATCGCCTGCATCCGCTTCGACCAGTCGGGCTGCGGCGAGTCGACGGGCGAGTTCCAGGACCTCACGATTCCGCGGATGGCCGGCGACCTCGCCTCCGTGCGCGACTGGGCCGGCCGTCAGTCGTGGTGTGATCCGGATCGCGTGGGCCTGGTGGGACTGAGTCTCGGCGGACTGGTGACCGCGAGCGAAGACGCGGCCCGGCCTTGCCGGGCGCTGGCGCTGTGGGCGCCGGTGTTCGACATGCCCCGCGTGTTTCAGCAGACCGCCCGCACCGGACTGCGGGCCCTGCTCGAACACCAGGGCTGGGTGCCCTACCGCGGCCTGCGCGTGGGCAAGGCGTTAATTGACCAGCTCGACGCCCTGGACGCCGGGGCGTGTCTCGCCGCCTCCGAATCGCCGTTGCTGGTTTGCCATTCCCGCGTGGACGACGTGGTGAGCTACGAGGAAGGCCGGGCATACGCCGAGCGATGCGAGGAGATCGGGCGGAGGTGCGATTTCGAGGCGTTCGACAACGCGAATCACGATTTTCTGGAATACCCCGACCGCCAGCGTCTGCTGCAGCGGACGCTGCATCACTTTCGCGAACATCTGCTTGAGCCGTAAGCGAGCATGGCGATTGAAATCGCCACGCCGGTTCAGGCCTCGCTCGGCCACGCGGGGATGACCGGTTCGCTGGGCTTCTCCGGCTCCGGGTTCTCACGCTCCGCGGGCTGTGCCCCGGGCATCTGCTCTGGTTTCGGCAGATGGATGTCACGCGCCAGGCCGACTTTTTCCAGCAGCCGAATCGTCCACCACGTCACGTCGAATTCGTACCAGCGCAGGCCGTGGGCGGCGGAGCGGGCGTGGGCGTGGTGGTTGTTATGCCAGCCCTCGCCGAAGGTGAGCACCGCGACCCACCAGAGGTTGGTCGAATGCTCGCCGGTGTCGTAGTTCTGATAGCCCCAGGTATGGGCGGCGGAGTTGACGAACCACGTGCCGTGGAAAACGATCACCGTCCGGAGCCCGACGCCCCAGACGACCCAGGAGAGGCCGAGCCAGACGCCGCCGATCGCCCATCCGGCGGCGAGCAGGCCGACGGTCACCACGAGCTGCGGCACCCAGAACCATCGGTCCATCCAACGGGTCACCGGATCGCGGAGCAGGTCCTTGGCCGCGTCCTTGGCCTCAATGCCCTCGATCTTCCGGTGCAGCGTCCAGAGGATATGCGCCCAGGTGAAACCGTGATTCGGGCTGTGCGGGTCATGCTCGGTGTCGGAGAACTTGTGATGCAGGCGATGAACGCCGACCCATTCGGCCGGCCCGCCCTGCCAGGCGAGGCAGCCGCACGCGGTCAACAGATATTCGAACCATTTCGGCGTGCGGAATGAGCGATGCGTCAGCAGCCGGTGGTAGCAAAGCACGACGCCCATACCGCCACTGAGCCACATCATCACCAGCATCAGGACCACCCCGCTCCAACTGAACAGCGAGGGAAACACCGCTCCGAAGGCGACCAGATGCACCGCGGCGATGGCCACGATCACCGACCAGTTGAGGTTCCGCCATTCCACCCCGCCGCGGCGCGGCAAGGTCTCAACGGTTGACTGATTCTTCATTCAATTCGCTTTCCTGACAGTCGGGGTGAGCAGACCACAACCTACCCTTTGGCCCCATGATAGCGCCGCGAAACGGCGATGCCAGTCGGCGAAACAGACCATTTGGTTTCGGGCAACCACCGGGGCGGTCGCGGGCGGCCGGGACCCCCGACATGCCGGACTGGAGCGAAGCGCAGGTCCGGACTCAATAAATCCGACCGTCCGTTCCCCCCATGTGGCTACGTCGATTCCGCGATCAAACCACACCCGCCATGCCCGTCGCGATGGGTTCGCTGACGTACTCGCGAGGGTCGGTGATCTTGCCGCGGAGGGCGCTGGCGGCCACGGTGAGCGGGCTCGCGAGGTACACGCCCGCCGACTTGTGGCCCATGCGACCGGGGAAGTTGCGGTTCGTGGTCGAGATACAGGTTATCGGGTCATTCAGCCGGCCGAATGTATCCTTCGGCCCGCCGAGGCACGCGGCGCACGACGACGGGCCCATCAGGCAGCCCGCCTGCTCGAGTATCTCGTAAACCGACCTCTCGCCCTCCTGCTTCTCCTCGCCGCGCACGTTCAGCCGCAGCATGTCGTGGTGCACTTCGGTCGACCCGGGCACGACGAAGGTCGGCACCTTCACCTGCTCGCCGTCGAGGATCGCCGCGGCGAAGATCATGTCGGTGATCTTCCCGCCCGTGCACGAGCCGATGTAAGCCCGGTCGATACTCACGTCGCTGCAGTTCTGAGCGGTGTCGCGATTGTCGGGCGAGAACGGCTTGGCCACGAGCGGCTCGAGCGCGGCGAGGTCCCACTCGTGCTCGAAACAGTACGTTGCGTCGGCGTCGTCTGCCTGCACCGTCCACTCCGGGCGATTCGAGCGGGCCCGGACGTACTCCAGCGTCTTCTCGTCAACGTCGCATACGCCGTTCTTCCCGCCCGCCTCGATCGCCATGTTGGTCAGCGTCATGCGGTCTTCGAGCGAGAGCGAGGCGATGCCGTCGCCGGCGAAGTACATCGTCTTGTACGTCGCGCCGGAGACGCTGATCTCGCCGATCACGGCGAGGATCAGGTCCTTCGCGGTGAGGTAAGGCGGGATTTCGCCGTGGAAGGCGAACTTCATCGTCGGCGGGACCTTGAGCCAGGTCTTGCCCGTCCCGAGCACGAAGGCGGCGTCGGTGTTGCCGACCCCGGTGGCGAGCTGCCCGAACGCCCCGGCGGTGCAGGTGTGGCTGTCGGTGCCGAGCAGAATCTCGCCCGGCCGCACGTGCCCTTCCTCGGGCAGGGCCTTGTGGCAGACGCCCTTGTAATTCGTCTGCGTCGGATCGCGGTACGGGTTCGGCATGCCCGAGCCGGACTCGGTGTTTATGAAGTCCGGGTCGTAGTAGTACTTGAGCTTCTGCTTCGTGACGAAGTCGCGGAGAGTCTGGATGTTGCGGTGGCACTTATCATCCGCGGTGAAGATGTAATGATCGGGGATGATCGCCACCCGGTCGGGGTCCCAGACGAGCGCGTTCTCGCCGAATTCCTTCTTGAAGATGCCGATTGTGCCCGGCCCGCACACGTCGTGGGTCATCAGCACGTCGACGTTCACCCAGACGTTCTCGCCGGGTTCGACCGCGTCACGCCCGGCGTGAGCGGCGATGATCTTCTCGGTCATGGTCATGGCGCGAGCCATAGCACTGCTCCTTCGCACGTTTGCGCTTGGTCGTCGGGCGAAACGAGCGATTCTAGCGTCGCCCCGGACTCAGGACTACCGCCCCGCCGCGTTGCCCGATCCCGCGGCTCCAGGCCGCGGCGCGGCTAATCGTCCGGCCCGGATTCATCGGCGTCCGGGTCGCGCGGCAGGTGGATCGTGAAATCCGTGCCGCGGCCTGAATCGGTGTGTACCGTGATGTGGCCTCCGTGTTCCTCGGCGATCCGCCGGGTGATGGCCAGGCCCAGCCCCGTGCCGCCCTTCTTCGTGGTGAAGTACGGCTGGAAGACCTTCCGCAGTTTCTCGTCGTCGATGCCCGGTCCGGTGTCAATCACGTGGACGACGACCTCGTCACCGGCCGGCTCGGTGCGGATCATCAGGTCCTCCGCGCCGCCGTGCGGCTTGTCGTCGTACCGGGCCTGCACCATCGCCTGCGTCGCGTTGACCAGCAGGTTGAGCAGGGCCCGTTTGAACATCTTCGCGTCGAGGGGCACCTCGCCCACTTTGTCACTCAGCACGGTGCGCAGGTGCACCCCGGACGCCTCGGCCTGCGGGGCGTAGAAGTCGGCCATCTCTTCGATGACCTCGTTCAGCTTCGCGGGTTGACGGTCGAGTTGCATCCGACCGGCGAAGGCGAGGAAATCGTCGAGAATGCCCCGCAGGCGATCGACCTCGTCCGAGATCGCGTCCAGGCGGCGCTTCAGCCGGCCGGCGTGGGGCTCGTCGATCTCCGCATCGTCCACCGCCTCGTTGAGCAGTTGCAGGTTCAGCCCGATGGTCGACAGCGGGTTCTTGATCTCGTGGGCGAGCCCGCCGGTCATGGTGCCGAGTTCGGCGAGATGCTCAGCCTGCCGCGTGCGGCGTTCGAGGCGGCGCACCCGACGCGCCGCACGCCGGGCCGAGTACACGGTCAGCGGCAAGGCGATGAGGATGCCGATCGCGATGCCCACCAGGAGCCACGCCATAGCGGTCATTCTATCAACGCAGCGCGGTATCCCGAAAGCACGGCCCGGCCCGGCCCGCTTCAGCGAGAGCGGGGGCGGGGGCGGATCCCCGACCCGAAGAACACGCCTCGCTGAAGCGAGGACGCGCCGGCGCATGGTGCACGCCTCGCGGAAGCGAGGACGCGCCGGCGGACGGTCGCCCCTTGGTCTGTCGCCGCGCGTCGGCTAACCTATCGGCCATGGCTGAGAAACTCACCAATCAGCAGGTCCGCCACGTGGCCATGCTCGCCCGGTTGAAGCTCGACGACAACCAGCTTCACCAGATGGCCGAGCAGCTTTCGTCGATCCTCGGCTACGTCGAGAAGATCGGCGAGCTCGAGCTCGACGACGTCGAACCCATGGCCCACCCGACGGGCATGAGCAACAAGCTGCGGGCGGATGAGCCCGCGACGCCGCCGGGCGCCGACGCGATGCTTGCCAGCGCCCCCGAGTCCGACCCGCCGTTCTTCAAGGTGCCCAAGGCGCTCGGCGGCCGGGGCAGCGGCTGAGCCCGCCATGATCCACGCCAGCAAGAGGACGACGTGACCGCCCTGACCGAACACACGCTGCGAACCGTTCGCGACGCCATCGCCGCCGGCGAGACGTCGTCGGTGGACATGACCCGCGCTTATCTCGACCGCATCGCGGCGCACAACGACCGGCTGAAGGCGTTCAACGAGGTCTACGCCGACCGCGCCCTGCAACGGGCGAAGGCGGCGGACGACGGGAAGCTCACCGGTCCGCTCGCCGGCGTGCCCATTGCGATCAAGGACAACTTCTGCAGTACCTACGGCCGCACGTCCTGCGCGTCGCGGATTCTGGAGCGCTTCCAGGCCCCCTACGACGCCACCGCGCTGCGGAAGCTCGAAGCCGCGGGCGCGGTGATCCTCGGCAAGACGAACATGGACGAGTTCGCGATGGGTTCATCGTGCGAGCACAGCGCCTTCGCAGCGACAAGGAATCCGTGGGACCCGGACCGGGTACCGGGCGGGTCGTCCGGCGGCAGCGCCGCCGCCCTCGCCGCCGACCTCGCCGCCGGCACCTTGGGCAGTGACACCGGCGGGTCGATCCGCCAGCCCGCGGCGTTCTGCGGCGTGGTCGGGCTCAAGCCGACCTACGGCCTGGTCAGCCGCTACGGGCTGGTCGCCTTCGCCAGTTCGCTGGATCAGATCGGCCCGTTCGGCCGCGACGTCGCCGACGCCGCGCTGCTGCTCAGCGTCCTCGCCGGCCACGACCCGATGGACTCGACCAGCGCCCCGGAATCGGTCAGCGGGCCGATCCCCGATTACACCGCCGAAATCGACACGCCGATCGAGAATCTGACCCTCGGCGTGGCGAAGCAGTACCTGTCCGACCGCAACGCCCCCGAGGTGAGCGCCGCCGTCGACGCCGCGATCAAGCAGTACGAATCGCTCGGGGCGGAACTGGTCGAGGTGGACCTGCCGCACACGGAGTACGGCGTGGCGGCGTACTACCTCATCGCCACCGCCGAAGCGTCGAGCAACCTCGCCCGCTACGACGGCGTGCACTACGGCTACCGGGCCGACGATCCCGAAGACCTCATCGACCTGTACGCCCGGAGTCGGGCCGAGGCGTTCGGCGACGAGGTCAAGCGTCGGATCATGCTCGGCACCTTCGCCCTGAGCAGCGGTTACTACGATGCGTATTACCTGCAGGCACTCAAGGTGCGCCAGCTCATCAAGCGCGACTTCGACGAGGCCTTCGCCCGCTGCCAGGCGATCATCTGTCCGCCGGCCCCGATGCCGCCGTTCAGGATCGGCGAGAAGCTCGACGACCCGGTGCAGCTCTACATGACCGACGTGTACACCGTGCCCTGCTCGCTGGCGGGGATGACGGGCGTATCGCTGCCGGCCGGGATGGCCGAACTCGACGGCCGCGCACTGCCCCTCGCGGTGCAACTGCTCGGCCCGGCGTTCAGCGAGCATCGGCTGCTCCGCATCGCGCGGATGTTCGAGCAGGCCACCGACCACCATCGCCGGCGCCCCGTCCTCGACTGATCGCGACATCGGTTACAATCGCCTCCGGCCGCTCCGAGCAACCCGGCGGCCGCGAGGACGATCTCTCGAAACACAGACGGAGCGACACCCATGGCCAAGAACGGGCAATACGTGATCGGGGTCGATCTCGGGGGCACCAACATCATGGCGGGGCTGGTCAGCGAAGCGAACAGCGTCGTCGCCCGCAACAAGACTTCCACCAAGGCCGAGCATGGATCGGAGAAGGTGATCGGCCGCATCGCCAAGTGCGTGGAGGACCTGATCTCCGACGCCGAGGTCAGTCAGAAGGACGTGACCGCGGTCGGCATCGGCGCGCCCGGCGCGGTCAACATGGAGCAGGGCGTGGTGATCAACGCGGTGAACCTGCGCTGGAACGATTTGCCCCTCGCGGAGAAGCTCTCGAAGCAGCTCGGTCTGCCGGTGGTGCTGGACAACGATGTGAACGTCGGCACGTGGGGTGAGTACCGCCTCGGCGCCGGCCGGGGCTGCCGCAACATGCTCGGCATCTTCGTGGGCACCGGGATCGGCGGCGGGATCGTGATCGACGGCGAGCTCTACTACGGCCACTTCCACACCGCGGGCGAGATCGGGCACATGGTCATCAACGCCGGCGGCACGCTCGGCAACCGCACGCTGGAGAACGTGGCCAGCCGCACCGCCATCGTCAACCAGCTCATCCAGCTCATCCAGTCCAACCATCCGTCGGTCATTCCCAAACTCACCGGCGGGGACCTGACGGGCATCCGCTCGAAGGTGCTCTCGCAGGCCCAGGCGGCCGACGACGCGCTGACGCTCCGCGTGCTCCGCGAAGCGGCCGAGGTGCTCGGGGCCAACATCGCCAGCGTGGTCACGCTGCTGTCGCTGGAACGCGTGGTGGTCGGCGGCGGGTTGACCGAAGCCCTCGACAGCCGCTGGATCAAGTGGATTCGCAGCGCCTTCCAGAAGGACGTGTTCCCCGACGTCTGCAAGCAGTGCAAGGTGCTCGAAAGCGCTCTCGACGACGACGCCGGCCTCCTCGGCGCCGCCCTCCTCGCCCGGGAGAAGGCGGGCACGTGACGGATGCACCGAACCGCCGAGGTGCCGAGAAGCCGAGACGGTCGCGGCAAACACCGACGTTGGAAGCCGCAGGCGTCGAGACCGCCGGCTATAATGAAGGTCATGAAGTTCAACTGCGAACACTGTCGTTTCCGAGCGTATGCGGAGCGGAAGCCGAACTCGCTGATCGCGAGGTTGTGGCGATGGCACGCGACGTGGTGTCCGGGCTGGAAAGCGTATCAGCGGGAGCTGGCCGCGCGCGAGAATGAACGAACCGCGGAGGCGGATGCCGCGTCCGAATGACTGGCATTGCCCCTGATCTGATGGGCTTGCGGTTGGCCAGGAGGTCCAGAGGCATGGCGTCAGAACGTCTGAATCGAAAATGACTCGCCCTTCGTGCTTGTGTGCCTCCGCAGCCGGCTTTCAACTGACGCTCGGGAACTTTGCAAGATGCGACTGAGATCAAGGTCTTTTGCCATGCATCGCATTGCTGTGTGCATCCTGCTGACCTGCTGCGCGGCGATCACCGCGGGCGAGACCGAACGGCCGATCGACCTTGCGGCCGAACGACTTCGGCATGAAGCGAAGAGCGGCTGGTCGGACGAAGCCGGCCATGCCCGCACGTCAAGCGATTTCACGGACCGCTGCGAGATCAATCTGTCATCCGATGCGGTGATCGACGCCCTGGGCCGGCGACTCGACGACAACGCGGCGATCGACGGCTACGTCAAGTGGCAACTGCTGAGCTGCATCGACGATTTGAGCGCGGCCTCGCCGAAGCAGATCGGACGGATGGTGCGCGCGATGCCGGCGGTGCTCGGTCAGCCGCAGTTCGACATCCGGTCGGCCGGCGGCACGGCGTCGAGCGGAGGCGGGGTCTCGGTCAGCGGCACGGGGATGTTCACCGTCCGCGCCTCGCTGGCCACCCTCGAGGACATGCAACGCTTTCCCGTCCACGCCGTGACCAACGACGGGCAGATCGTGACCGGCTTCATTCAGCAGCCGATCATGAACCTGATGCAGGTGAAGACGACGGTGGCGGCGCCGGCCGGGGCCGCCGCCGCGGGCGTCGACCGCCGGGTCGAACACCCCGCGGGCCGGGCGAACGAACTGCTCGGCCAGCTCACACGGATCGTCTCGCAGGCCAACCGGCCGGCTCTGGCCTATCGCGATGCGTTGATCGAGCGGCTGCCCCGCGAGCGCGGCATGCGCCTCGCCGCCGCGATCAAGGACCTCCGCGATCGTATCGAAGCGGGTGATCCATCGACCCATGACGCGGTGCAGCGGCTCGTCGCCGAGTCACAGGAGCTCAACCAGACCGGCGTCGGCCGCGGGCCGCGCAAACAACTCGCCGCCCGACTGAATGAGCTGCAGTCCGTCCGGCGGCAGGTGACCGAATCATTCGAGATGGAGGGCGAGAAAGCGGTCCCGAAGGTGCACACCGTGGCCCTGCCGACCGAACTGCACAACGCCGCCCTCATCCATATTCAGACCGCCGGGTAGCGGACGCCGCGGCTGGGCCGTGCTTGCTTGCCCACGCCGCCCCGCCCGTCGTCAAGTCCGGACGCCGGCACTTGGCGACCGTGCTGCGATCGCATCCCCGCATGGTCGGGTTTTCCTTGCCCGCCTTGTCCCATGCCTTGCACCCCACCGACCACATGGCAAGCCCGACGAAGAGGCAGCCGACAATGGCGAGGCGGCTGCGGCGCTTCGGCGCAAGTGGTGTTACACTTGGCTGCATGCCGCGGATCGAGCGCATCGTGACGGTGGGGCTGAACCCGGCGATTGACCGGATCATCGAGGTGCCGAACTTCGAGGTCGGCGGACATCAGCGCGGTCAGCAGCGAAGCCGCTATCCGGCGGGGAAAGCGCTCAACGTCGCGAAGGCCCTGGCGGCGCTCGATCGGCCGAGCATCATCACCGGGTTCGTCGGCGAAGCGGATGCGTGGGAGTTCGAGCGGTTCATCACCGGGATGCCCCACCGGCGGGCGACCAGCCAACTGCTGCACGTGGCCGAACGCACCCGTGAAAACATCACCGTAGTTGATCCGGAAACGCACGTGGAAACGCATATCCGGGATGCGGGGTTCACCGTGACCGACCGGGACATCGACCGCATGACAAGCAAGCTCGGCCTGCTTGCCCGGCCGGGCACGCTCATGGCGTTCTGCGGCTCGCTGCCGCCGGGCCTGGCCCCTGCCACCTTCGGTCGGCTGGTGCGTGCGTGCCTCGACGCCGGGGCCGCGGTCGCGATGGACACCAGTGGCGATGCCCTTTCCGCGATCAAGGGCCTGCCGCTCTGGCTGATCAAGCCGAACGCGGGCGAACTCGGCACACTGGTCGGCCGGAAGTTGACCGGTGAAGCGCAAATTGCCGAGGCCGCGGCTGAAGTGGCGCAGACCGCGTCGATGGTGCTGGTCTCCCTGGGCCCATCAGGGGCCCGGCTGGTGACGGGCGACCAACCGCTCACCGCCACGGTTGACGAGCCGGTCGAAGTGGCCAACACGGTGGGCTGCGGAGATTGCCTGCTTGCGGGGTTCATCGATGGCTGGCTGGCCGAGGGAGATCCCGAATCGGCCCTTCGGCGGGGGGGGGCGGCGGCCACCGCCAACGCCGTCGCCCTCGCCACCGGGACTTTTACTGAAGTCGACGTAAGCCAATTTGCCGATATCACTTCCACCCGAAAGTGGACCGACGCCGAATAGCCGCCTATTCTGTCTGGGCAGGCCGAGGGGTTAATCGGCTCGCGTCAACGCGTCTACGAACGGGACAGTTCCGACGGTTTCAATGGTTGTGTGGTATTCGTGCAGTAATGAAAATTGATCCGATCGACACCCATGAGTTCATCCGCTCGGTACGTCCCGCCTTGGAAGAGGCCGACGCCCAGGCCCTTGCCTCAGCGGTGCTGACGCGGTGGAAACCGGCCCAGCTCTGCCAGTTGCTGCACCACGGTGACAACGAGGTGCGGAAGCTGGTGTGCGTCACCCTCGGGCTGATCGGCGACGATCGCGTCGTTTCCTGTCTGGCCCATACCCTCAGGGACGACGATCCGCAGGTCAACGAGATGGCCGAGCACGCCCTGTGGTCGATCTGGTTCCGCGGCGGGACAGATGCAGCGCAGCGCATGTTCCGGCAGGGACTTGAGGCCATGGAACACGCCGATCTGCCCCGTGCGGTCGAGAAGCTCAACAAGGCCTGCGGATTGGACCCGACCTTCGCCGAAGCGCACAACCAGCGGTCGCTATGTCATTACATGACAGAGCGTTGGCACGATTCACTCGATGCCGCGGGCGAGGCGGTGGCTCAGATGCCCTACCACTTCGGGGCGCTGGCCCAGATGGGCCACGCGTACGTGCAGATCGGCGAAATGGACGCCGCCGCGGACTGTTATCGCCAGGCGCTCGATATCAATCCCCGCATTCACGCCGTGGCCCTGGCCCTTGGCCGGCTTCACCGCGGTTCACTGGTGCGAGAGGCCATGTGATCGGCCCATTCGGGCCGCCCCGTTCCCGGCGGCCGCGCTCAAATCCGTGGGAACGTCAGAATATTGCTTAACTTAGCGAAATTTTAAAGTTTTTGCTTGCTTCCGGGTTCGCTGTGAGTATGATGATTCGCTTCTCCGCCACGGAAGGCGAGTGGGCTGGCGGTCAGCCCGGGTATGAGG
>CAYFQS010000088.1:0-11658 GCA_964345245.1 uncultured Planctomycetaceae bacterium
GCATGTCGATCCGCGGGTCCAGCTCGCCGATCCGCTGCACCAGGTTGTAGGTGAAACTGTCGTAGTTGTCGATAATCAGGATCATCGGGGTTCCACTTCGGTTTCGCCCTGCAGGCCCTTGAGAAAGGCGTCGAGAACGGCGTTGACGACGGCGATGATCAGCGCCGCGAGCAACGCCCACCAGAAGCTGGCGAACTCGAACTTCGCGCCCATGAGCCAGTCGGCCAGCCAGAGCACCACCGCGTTGATCACGATGAGAAACAACCCGAGGGTCAGGAGCGTCGCGGGGAGGGTGAAGAGGATGAGGATCGGCTTGACGAAGACGTTGAGCACGCCGATCACGAAGGCCACGAGCAGCGCCCACCCGTAGCTCTCGACGGTGACGTGGGGATGGAGCAGCCAGGCGACGAAGCAGAGCACGCCGGCCGAGAGGAACAGCCGCAGGATGCCGCCGATGCAGCCGAATCGCTTCTCGCGTCGCAGGTTCACGTTGACTCGGACGCTCCGGTTCATGCCGGCTCCTTCCCGGACGCCAGGGCCTTGATCCGTTCATAGAGCGGCGGACAGGCCCCGGGCTTCGACGCCACGTAGGCCCCCAGTTCATTGGCGAGCTTGAGGGTGCGAGGCCAGTCCCACCGCTTCAGCAAGCCGTGCACCAGCGCCGCCGCGGTGGCGTCGCCGGCCCCGACCGCGTCGCCTTCGGACGTGTTCGCCCGCACCGGCGCCGCTTCGTGTTTGCCGTCGGCAGTGTAGACCACTGTCCCCGCCTCGCCACCCGTCACGGCGACCCAGTCCAGCGTGAACTGCTCTCGCATCTTCGCCACCGCGTCGTCGGCCCCCCCGCCAAGCTCGAACATGTCGGCCAGGACGTCGAGCTCTTCGGTGTTGAGCTTCACCGCGGTGGCGAACTCGCAGCTCTCGCTCAGCGCCCGTCGGCTGTAGTAATCCTGTCGCAGGTTCACGTCGAACAGCCGCACCGCCGACCGGGCCGCCTTGAGGAAGCGGTAGATGGTGTTGCGGGCCTGGGCCTGCCGCTGAGCGAGCGACCCGAAGCACACCGCATCGCAATGCCCGGCGAGCCATTCCAGGCCCGGATCGTACTGCAGCCAGTCCCACGCCACGTCCTCGACGATGTCGTAGGACGGCCGGCCCTGACCGCCGAAAGACACGTTCACCGTGCCCGTCGGCTTGTCCGGATCGGTCTGCACGTGGTCGAGCGACATCTCGCGGGAGCGGAGTTCGTCGTAGAGTTGCCGACCCAACTCGTCCTGGCCCACGCGGCTGACCACGATGCCCTCGTTACCGAGCTGGTGAGCGTGCACGGCGAAGTTAAGCGGCGCCCCGCCGAGGCGGGTCTCATCCGGAAACACGTCGAACAGCGCCTCGCCCAGACCGATGATCTTTCGAACACTCATAGTCACATCAGGTTACCGGCAGACGCGACCGACGGAAAGCCCGAATCGCTCCGGGGCGCAAGCCCAGGCGTATGACATCCCATGCCCGCAACTTCACCGCCAGGACGCCGGGGAGCGCCGAGGTCGCCAAGCGACCCATCGGTGACACCCCACAAGCTCGACTTTGCCGCGTCAGTTGCCACGGCACCGACGTCCGGACGGGACCGAAAGCAAGCCACGGGTGGAGCGCAGCACGACTCGAGGGACGAGCCGACGGAGCAGAGCGACGCGCGAGCGGCGGTTGCCGTCCCCCGCCTTGCCGGATAAATTCGACACGTGGGAGCCATCGCCTGCTTTCAACTAACGGTGGGACAGCATCGGCCTTGAGCGAAGATGCCGCGACGCGACGCCGACTCCCCTGCCCGATGTTACGGTCGCTGAATTGTTTGTCGGCAGTCCCGCGACGTCTCGCCCGAAGCATCGCACGGTTGCGGAAAGACCTCACACCACCGGAGTGTCGGATGCCCCGATCCATCATGGAACTGGATTACCAGCAAACGCCCCTGGGGGAGTTGATTCTGCGCAAACGGCGCTCGCCCTCCCTGGGCGGGCGGGAGGTTTTCGAGGTCACGCTGAACGGTGAGTTTTTGATGTCCAGCGTCGTCACCGCAAGCGAAGATGCACTGGCGACGCTGGCCCTCGACGCATGGGGCGATCGGGCGTGCGACATATTGATTGGCGGACTGGGCCTGGGCTACACCGCCGCCGCCGTGCTCCGCAGCGAACGCGTGCGCCACGTCGACGTGATCGAATGGCTGGAGCCGGTGATCGATTGGCACCACCGACGCCTGTTGCCCGTATCCAACGCCCTGGACGATGACCCGCGTTGCAGGATCGTCCACGCCGACTTTTTCCGGCACATCGCCGACGCCGCCCACGGCCCCCACCGATGCTACGATCTGATCCTGCTCGATATCGACCACTCGCCCGAGTCCTGTCTCCATCAGTCTCACGCATCGTTCTACTCAGTGGATGGCCTGACGGAACTCGGCGCTTCGCTCAGGCCCCACGGTATCTTCGGTCTGTGGTCAGCCGAATCGCCATCACCGGCGTTCATCGAGCGATTGCGGTCGGTCTTTCAGGTCGTCAACGAGCACCCGATCCACTACGATCATCCAATGTTGCATCAGTCCGAGACCAACGTGGTGGTGATCGCCCGGCAGCCAATCGCCGCCGGCCCGCAGGAGGCGCGCCATGAAACGAACGCTTGATCAACTCACCATCGAATGCGTGGAAGGCGACATCACCGATCAGGCCGGCTTCGACGCCGTGGTCAACGCCGCCAACGACGCGCTTCGCCCCGGCGGCGGCGTCGCCGGGGCGATCCACCAGGCCGCCGGACCGGAGCTCGATCAGGCCTGCCGTCCGCTCGCGCCCATTCAGCCCGGGCAGGCCGTCCTCACTCCCGCCTTCCGATTACCCAATCGTTACGTCATCCACTGTCTCGGGCCCATCTATGGCGTCGACGAACCGGCCGATCAACTCCTCGCCGCCTGCTACGACAACGCGCTGGCCCTCGCCGAGGAAAACCAGCTCCGGTCCATCGCCTTTCCCGCGCTGTCCACCGGCGCATTCGGCTACCCGATGGAGCCGGCGGCGAAGATCGCCATCCGCACCGTCGCCGACGTGGAACCCACGCTTGAGTGCGTCCGTTCCGTTCGTTTCGTGCTCTGGGGTTCTGGCGCCCTCCGGGCGCACACCGAAGCGCTGGCCGCCATCCCCGATGATGCCTGATCAGACCGCCCTCTGGTCGCAAGTCCGATTCACGGCCGTACTTTCGAGGATGCCGCGCTGGCACAGGCGGCATGCGGGGTTCGGATTCCCGCAAGGCTCGCCCCTCATCCGTGTCCCGCGCCCCCTGACCGGGAAAGCTCACTCGTCGGGCGAGAACATCAATGCGTTCGGCCGATCGAGGCAACAGCGGTCGCATCTGCCGCCTATGACACAGGGCCGGACTCGGTGGAACGAATCGCTTGCTGAGCCCGCGCGAGTTTTTGGGTAAACGAGTCGCGGCGGAAGGCGGCGGTCCATTGGCGAAGGGTCAGCCAGCCACCGGTGCGATAGAAATCGCGATGCCATTTGCGTATCCAGCGTTGCCAGCCCTTGCGGGCGTGATGGAGGCGCAGGCCGATGCCCGGAAAACTCACGATGTGCATCGCCAGCTTCAGCGCAGCCCGGGGCCGATAGAGGTGGCCCATGATCTGGTGCGCCGCGGCCTGCATCTCCTCGGGGGTCATCGGGGGGTCGGGCTGAATGAGCGGGAAGTTCCCGTCGTAGTACTCCAGGCCCACGTGATCCGTCGGCAGAATGCGGTTCTCACGGCGCAGACGGTCCGTCAGCTCCGTCCCGGGCAGCGGGATCGGCAGCAGCACCTGCACCGTGTCGAGCCGTGCTTTGCGGATGAACCGCCTGAACTGCCGCACGCGCGTGTCCGCGTCGACGTGCATCTCTTCGCCGGCCCGAGCCGGATAGCCGAAAATGAACATGCCGTGTATGCGGAACCCGTGGTCATGGTAGCATTTGACCAGCCCGAGCATGTCGTCGGGCTTGAGGTGTTTGTCCATGGCCTGGAGTTCGGCGGCGACGGGCGACTCGAACCCGATCGCCAGGACGTTGACGCCGGCCTCCCGCATTGCCGTGAGCAACTCGGTGTCGCGGGCCTTGTCGAGACGAATCTGGACGGTGATCCAGAATCGCACGCCGACTCGCTGCTGATAGTCGCGCAGCATGTGGCAGAGCTCGATCGTCGCCCGGCGGTTCTGGCCGAACAGGTCGTCAACGACGAAAAAGAGTTTCCCGCCGTGCTTCTCATAGATGGAGGCGAACTGCGCCATCATGCGACTCGACGAGGCGAACCGGGGCTTGCCACGCACCGAGCAGAACTCACATTTCATGGCACAACCGCGAGTGCCGGATACCGGGTAGATCCGCATGCGTGCATGGCTCAGCAGGCCGAAGTCGGGGATGGCCAGCTCGTCGAAATCCGTGATGGGCGGTCGTGCCGGCGTGATCACCAGTCGGTCATCGTTCAGAAACGCGATGCCCGGGATGCTGCTGAGCTCGCCCCCCCGGTCGAGGCATCGCAGCAATTCGACGATGGTCCGCTCGCCTTCGCCCAGCACGACCACGTCGACGCCGTTGCGCAGCGCGTGTTCGACATTGTCGGGGACGAAATGCTGGCCGCCGGCAATGGTGAATGCCCCCAGCGACTTGTATTCCGCGGCCAATTCCAGAAGCCGCGGTATCGTGCTGGTCAATCCGCCGTACAAGCCGACCGCCTCGGCGGGTCGCTCCTGCTGCAGGGCGCGGTGATCCGGCCGGCCCGAAGCATCGGTCGGACCGGTGCGATAGTTGTTCTCATCGATGACTTCCGCGTCCCAGTGGTCGATGTCGTGGACTGCCGTGGCCACGCAAACCGGACCGAGCGCCGTCATGACTCGCGCCGGCCGGGAGTAGATGTTGAATGCCGGATACGCCGGACAGACGAACCGCAAGCGTCGCCGGGCAGTTTCCTGTCGAGGTGTGATTTTCTCCAACAAGTCGCGTCCTCCCGATGGCTTTCACGTTACATTGCTTTGATCAGGCGTTTCAAGGCCTTCCCCATCGATTATAGCCGCGGTCGGCGCGATTGTCCCCTTGAAGTATCCCGGATCCCTCGCCAGCCACCCCGCGGCCTTTTGCGGCTTACCACGCTCCAACCAGACCGCACCCAGATGCTCGCGGAACCGCACGCCCGAACCCACTTACCGGCAACCTGAACTTCCCCCGTCGCGGCGGGCGCGGGAGACTGGTGAGGGTGGGTGTTGCCTTTCCCGAGAGCCGCTGAAACGGTGTCCGGAACCGTTGTTCGGGGGTCGGGAGTTGTCGGTGAGGCGGGCAGTGAAGACCGGGCCCGGTGATCGGCATCGCTTGCGCCGGTAAGAGCCGCGTCGTCTCGACGCGGGTTGGCCGGGCGGGGCGATGCCGCGCGGCGGTGAGCGAGGCCCGATGTGCGTTCACGCACCGCCAGCGCGGCGGTGAGCGACGCCCGCCACGCAAGAGAAAACAAACCGGAGGACGCATCGGAGGGCCCGATCCGCGGCAAGGCGCTCAGCCGCGCTCGCAGCCGGCCATGTCATCGGTCATGCGTGATCCGTGTGGTGGGCTTCGCCGGCTCAGCCCCTGCCGAGTCGGCCTCGGGCTCAAGCTGCGTCCGGCTCGGGCTGCCCATCGCGGCGACAACGGGAACGGAGGGGCGAAGGGAGCTACCATCC
This sequence comes from uncultured Planctomycetaceae bacterium, assembly GCA_964345245.1. Lineage (GTDB taxonomy): Bacteria > Planctomycetota > Phycisphaerae > Phycisphaerales > Zrk34 > CAYFQS01. The sequence continues at coordinate 5,708 of CAYFQS010000088.1, forward strand.
GGCGATTCAAAGGGTGGCGGCGACAGTCGGGAGACGCGCCGACCTGTTTCCAGGCAATGAGGAGCCAAAATATGTCCATTCTCCACGACGTACTCGCGGACCAGATCGACGACCTGCGGCAGGAAGCGGCCGACCTGGTCGACAAGCACGGCGACAAGGTCATCAGCGAGGTGACGGTCAAACAGGCGTTCGGCGGGATGCGGGGCGTGAAGGCGTTGGTTTGCGACACGAGTTACGTCGATCCCGAACAGGGCGTATCCATTCGCGGCACACCGATCCGCGACCTCGCCGACCGTCTGCCCGAGGAGGTGTTCTTCCTGCTGTGCACCGGCCGGCTGCCGGAAAACGACGAACTCGCCGCGTTGCAGAAGGACCTGTTCGATCGGGCGACGGTCCCGCAGTACGTGTGGAACGTGGTCTACCAGATGCCGCCGGAGGCCCACCCGATGGCGATGCTCGCCTCGGCCATCCTCGTGCTCGAACGGGAGAGCGAGTTCCGCAAGCGTTTCGAGGAAGGGATGGACAAAACCGAGCACTGGGAGCCGGCCCTCGAAGACATTCTGCACCTGATCGCGAAGGTGCCCATTGTGGCCGCGGGCATCTATCGCATCCGCTTCGGCAAGGGCCTGCCCCTGCGGCCGGAGCTCGGGCAGGACTGGGGCGGCTACTACGCCTCGGCCCTGGGGATGAACGACGGCGAGAGTGAGTTCGCCGACCTCGTCCGGCTGCACCTCGTGCTCCACTGCGATCACGAAGGCGGTAACGTCTCGGCCAACACCTGCAACACGGTCGCCTCCGCCCTGTCCGACCCGTACCTCAGCGTCTCGGCCGGGCTGAACGGTCTGACCGGGCCGCTGCACGGCGTGGCCAACCAGAACGCCCTGCGCTTCGTGCTGCAGATGATGGAGCACTGCGGCGGGGCGCCGGATGAGAAGCGGCTCCGCGAGTACATCTGGAACACGCTCAACGCCGGGCAGGTGGTCCCCGGCTACGGGCACGCGGTCCTGCGGAAGACCGACCCCCGCTTCGAGGCCCTCCACGAATTCGGCAAGCAGCGGTGCCACGACGACCCGGTCTTCCAGACCGTCGACCGGATGTACCAGATGGTGCCGGACATCCTCAGGGAACAGGGCAAGGCGAAGGACCCCTACCCGAACGTGGACGCGATCAGTGGATCGCTGCTCTATCACTACGGAATCACCGAGTTCAGCTACTACACCGTTCTGTTCGCGATCAGTCGCTGCATGGGCATGCTCGCGCAACTGCTGACGCACCGTATTCTCGGCAGCCCGATCACCCGGCCGAAGTCGGTGAGCACGCAGTGGATTCGCGAGCACGTGGAAGAGTGAGAATCCGTTGATTCGGTGAAGGAACGTTCGGCGTCATGACGCAGGCGTGGCTGCGGTTGGCTCACTGTCCGTCCGCCCGGCGCGGCCCTGGAAGATGCGGCGGGCAATCACCCCGTGACGCGGGGCGAACAACCACGCCAGCACGAACAGCAACCCCACCGCCGCCGCCATCATCCCGGACGTGGTCGTGCTTTCGAAACCGAACCACCGTGGCACGGTCAGCGCCCCGACATGCCCGAGCACGGCGGAAGCCGCGGCAACGACCGCGCTGACGGCGATCATGACCGCCAGCCGATCAGTGAGCAGGTATGCCGTCGCGGCCGGGACGATGAGCATCGCGATCACGATGATGCTGCCCACCGCCTCGAACGACGCCACCGTGGTCACCGCGACCATCGCCATGAGCAGATAGTGCATCACCGTGGTGTTGATCCCGAGCGTCGCGGCCAGTTCCGGATCGAACGAGCTGATCCGCAGTTCCTTGAACAGCAGCACGATGACGGCGAGGTTGATCGCGAGGACGGCGCCGAGCACCATCGCCGCCCGCGGCAGGTCGAGCGACCAGTCGCCCACGGCGAGCGTGAACAGCGTATCCAGCGGGGTGAGTTCGATCGCCCCGTACAGCACGCACCCCGGGTCGAGGTCCACATCGTCCGCCGCCTGCACGATCAGCAGCAATCCGAGGGCGAACAGCGTGGTGAAGACGATCCCCATCGACGCCCCCCGGTCGACCTTGCCGAACCCGCTGATCCATTGCGTGAACACCGCGGTAAGCACGCCCACCACGGCCGCCCCGATGAACATGGTCAAGCTCGCCCGGCTCTCGGTGACGAAAAACGCTATGGCGAGCCCGGGCAGCACGGCGTGGCTGATCGCGTCGCCCATCATGCTCATCCCGCGCAACACGAGGAAGCAGCCGGGCAACGCGCACGCCACGGCGCACAACGCGCCGATCACGACGATCCAGGTATCGAGGGGCAGCCAGTTCATGCGGTCGGCGCCTCCTCCCTCAGGTCGTGCGGGCTCGGCGGCACCACGGGCGTTCGCCCGCGGCGGACCAGTGCGGCCTCCAGTTGCCGCACCATCTCCGAGCCGAGCACGTGCTCGACCATGTCCGCGTCGCGGTCGACGTGACTCGGGGCGACGTCAGCGTGCTCAATCAGGTACATCTCCCACAGCCGGTGGTTGCGGGTGATGCGCGCGGCCTCACCAAAGCCGGACTCGGACAGGCGAAGCCGCTCGCCGTCGAAAAACTCGATGTGGTCCTCGCGCTTCGCGGCGGCGATCAGTCGCTGCAGCCGCGCACGCGACCACGAGCGATGTTCGAGCAGTTCATCGAACCCGACGGCCACGTTGGCCACGTCGGGCGACTCAGGATCTTTGCGGGATTCGAGAATCTCGTAGACGGCCCGGAGCAGGTGTTGCCGTCCGACCTTTCGCTGCAACCGGCGATGGGCGAGCACGCGTAGCAACACGCCCCGCGCCGAGCCGAAGATCATGCTCATCATGAACACGGCGGCGGCGACCAGAACGATCACCGCCCCGGCGGGCAGGCGCGGCAGCAGGGCGCTGATGGACGCCCCGAGCCAGCCGCTCAGTCCGCCGATGAAGCCGGCGAGGATCAGCATCCGCCGCATGTCGTGGGTCCAGAATCGTGCCGCGGCGGCGGGCGTGATGAGAAACGCGATGATCAGGATCAGCCCCACCGCCTGCAACCCGACCACGGTCACCGCGGCGACGAGGCACAGCATCGCCACGTCCAGCAGATTGACCGGCCAGCCCTGGGCGTCGGCGAAGGCCTCGTCGAAGCACAGCAGCGTGAACTCCTTAAGCAGAAACAGGGACACCACGACCACGGCCGCGGCCACGGCGCTGATGACGATGAAGTCCCGCAGGACCATGGAGGCGCTCTTGCCGTAGATGAACTGCTCGAGCCCCGCGGCGCTTGCCCCGGGCATGGTCTGGACCATGCCGAGCACGGCCACGCCGAGCCCGAAGAACACCGACAGCACGATCCCCATCGCCGCGTCGTCCTTGATGCGTGTGGTGTTGCGGATGAGCAGCACGAGCCCGACGCCCGCCACGCCGGTCACCGTCGCCCCGAGCAGCAGGCCGGGCAGGGACTTGCCATCGCCGCCGAAGACAACCATGGCCATGAACATCAGCCCGATTCCGGGCAGACAGGCATGCGACAGCGCGTCGCCCATGAGCGATCGCTTGCGAAGAAGCATGAACGTGCCCATGAGCCCGGAAGCGATGCCAAGCACGGTCGTACTGAGCACGACCAGACGGGTGTTGTAGTTCTGCAGCGTGGCGACGTGGAAAATCTCGGTGAACGACGGCCAGTCAAAGCCGGCTCCGGCGAGGGCTTCAAGCTTGCGGTTGTCGGGACGTGGCTCAGGACGATCGTGGACCGGGGCGGCGACGACGGCGCCGACGCCGACGAGCGACAGCACGATCGCGCCCAACAGCGACCGGGCGGCTGAGCCCCACCGGCCGCCATGGTCGGGTCCGTCGCGAAGCGCGGGGCCGGCCGTGCCTTCACGCCGCGCCGCCCGCTTGGGCCAGCCCGCAGGGACTTGGTCATCGGCTCGCCACATCGCTCATCTTCCCGCCTGACTGAGCGCCTGCCCCGCTTCTGTCAGCAACGCCAGCCGCCCGCCGTAGGTGTCTTTCAAATTCTCCGGGGTGAACACCTGCTCCGTCGGCCCGGCCTCGACCACACGCATGTTCAGCAGCACCACCCAGTCGAAATACTGCGAAACCGTGGCGAGATCGTGATGCACCACGAGACAGGTCTTGCCCTGGTCCTTCAGTTCCTGCAGGAGTGTGACGACCGCCCGCTCGGTCGCGGCGTCCACCGCGGCGAACGGTTCATCCATGAAGTACAGCCGGGCGTCCTGGGCCAGGGCGCGGGCGAGGAAGACCCGCTGCTGCTGACCGCCCGAGAGCTGGCTGATCTGACGGTCGGCCAGATGCGCGATCCCAACACGGTCGAGCGCTTCCCGGGCCGTCTCCTTCTGCTTGCGACCGACCGGCCGGAACCATCCCATCCGGCCGTACGTCCCCATCGCCACCACGTCCAGCGAGCTCACGGGGAAATCCCAGTCCACGCTTTCGCGCTGCGGCACATAACCGACGAGCGAACGCTGCTTGCGGTACGGCTCGCCGTAGATGAGCACCTGCCCCGACGCCTTGGGCACGAGATCGAGACACGCCTTGATCAGCGTGCTTTTGCCCGCCCCGTTCGGCCCCACGATCCCCACCAGCTTGCCCGCCGGGATGTCAAGATCGATATCCCACAGTACGGGCTTGCGGTGATAGGCGACGGTCAGGTCGTCAATCGCCAGCGGCACGTGGGGCGGATGCGTGGGGGCGGCGGCTTTCGAACGGCCGGCGCCGCTTTCGTTCGTCTCCGGGCTTCGGATCATGCTGTTCACCGCGATCTGCTGCCGGTTCGGGATCACTGCGAAAGCTCGCCCTGCATGCCCCCCGTCGGGGCATCGCCGCCGAGGGCGCGGGCGATGGTGGTCGCGTTGTGGTCGATCATGCCGATGTACGTGCCTTCATAGGTGCCCGCCGGGCCCATGGCGTCGGAGAACAGCTCACCGCCGATCCGGATCTGATGGCCCTTCGCCTTCGCGCCTTCGACCAGGGCGCGGATATTCTTGTCCGCCACGGAGGTCTCGACGAACACCGCCGGGATATCGCGGTCGACGAGGAACTGCACGAGGTTCTCGATGTCCTGCACGCCGGCTTCGGACTCCGTGCTCAGCCCCTGGATGCCGCGGACTTCCAGGCCGTACGCCCGACCCATGTAGTTGAATGCATCGTGGGCCGTGACGAGCACGCGCTGACTCTCGGGGATCGAACCGATCACTCGCTGCACGTACGCGTCGAGTTCACCCAGCCGGGCCGCGTAGTCATCGGCATTGGCGCGGTAGTGCGCGGCATTGGGCGCGTCGAATTCAGCCAGGGCGTCGGCCACCACGCCCACCGCGCGTATCCACCCGCTCACGTCCATCCACACGTGCGGGTCGTAGAGCTGGTGCTCGCCGGTCATCACGTAGTCGCCCTGCTCCAGGATCGCTTCGGTCACCGCGTACACCGGCTTGCCCTGACGGGCGAGCCGCACGAGCACGTCGCCCATCTTCCCTTCGAGCATCAGCCCGTTGTAGAACACGACATCCGCCTCCTGCAGCTTGACCACGTCGGAGCGCGAGGACTTGTAGAGGTGGGGATCAACCCCCTCGCCGATGATCCCCCGCACCGTGGCCTTGTCGCCGGCGACATTTCGGACGATGTCGGTGATCATGCCCACCGTGGTGGTGACCGTACAGGAAGACTCGGTCGGCCCGGAATCGGGCCGGCCCGAGCGGCGCTCTACGCCGCGGCCATCGTCACCGCAGCCCGCGGATAAGCCAAGCGATACGATCGCCAGCGCGATTAACGTGAGATTTCGGTCGATGCCCATTGCAGGTTCCTTCGCGGTAAATCGCAATACCCAACACAAAAGTTTGGCCAACCAAACTCTCTTCATCCCAAGTCTAGACCAAACCCGCGGCGGAATCAAGCGGCTTTCGAGCAGAAAAGGTGTCAGGA
>CAYFQS010000089.1:0-5693 GCA_964345245.1 uncultured Planctomycetaceae bacterium
CGGGCCCCGGGGCCCGGAATAATCGTGCAGGTGCATCACCATCAGGAGCAGCGCCGGGTCGGGCTCGAAGAGGTGGATGCCGGTGCGGGCCCCCATCGGCGTGCGATCGTCCCGGGCCGCGAGTTCGGCGAGCAGGTAACCGTCGCCGATCGACGCCAGCCCGATGGCTTCGCCTTGTTCGAAGCGCGGTTCGAGGTCGGCCAGGGCCTCGCGCACCCCGCGTGCCGGGTCGCTGCCGGGCGAGAGGAGTGTGGCTTTGCCGTGCTCGCCGATGTGCGCGACGGTCAGACCGTGACGGGTCTGTCGGATTTCGTAGTTTGCGGACGGCGGGGTCGCCATGAGCCCGGCATACGCCGCGGGCTGATGCTCCTCGAGCGCGGCGAGGTTTCGGGCGAGGTTCCGCTTCAGCTCGCATTCCGGGTCCCGGTCGACCATGCGGTTGTAGCAGCGGATCGCCTGCTTCCACTCGCCCGCCTCGAGGTGCCGCTCGGCCGTCCGCCGCAGCTCGGGATCAGCGCGCTGTGTCACTGTGGTGGCCATAGGCATGGTTCTTATCGGACACCGCCGGGGCGTTGGTTCAGAATTCGGGATGGTGCGAATCTCTTCAGAGCCGCGGGACGGCGATGCGCTGGACGACCTGGCCGATGCACTGGTCGGCGGTGACGCCCTCGATCTCCGCCTCGGGAGTCAGCACCACGCGGTGGCGGAGCGTCGGGCGGGCGAGATCACGCACGTCGTCGGGGGTCACGTAGTTCCGACCTCGCAGCACGGCGAGCGCCCGGCCGGCCTGGAGCAGCATGACCCCGGCTCGCGGGCTGGCCCCGAGGGCGAGGGCGTGGAACTCGCGGGTGCCGCGAATGATGGCCGTGATGTACGCCTGCACTTCGTTGACCACCTGAATCTGTCGCACCGCCTCTCGTGCCTGCTGCAGCTTCTCGACGTCGGCCACCGGTTCGACGCCGAACGTCTCCCGCCGTCCGGCGTCGAAGCCCTCGGTGTAGCGGCGCAGAATCCGCTGCTCCTGCTCGGCGTTCGGATAGCCGACCAGCGTTTTGAACATGAACCGGTCGAGCTGCGCCTCGGGCAGCGGGTACGTGCCTTCGTACTCGATGGGATTCTGCGTGGCGAAGACGGTGAAGATCGGCGACAAGGCATGCGGCTTGCCGTCCACCGAGGCCTGCTGCTCCTGCATCCCTTCGAGCAGGGCGGACTGCGTTTTCGCCGGGGCGCGATTGATCTCGTCGGTGAGCAGCAGATCGCAGAACAGCGGGCCGGGATGGAAGGTGAACCCCGTCTCCGCGTGATAAACGTTGACGCCCAGGATGTCGGCGGGCATCAGGTCGGGGGTGAACTGGATGCGGCGGAACGCGGCGCCCGCGGCCATGCTCAGGGCGCGCACGAGCAGCGTCTTCGCCGTGCCCGGCGGACCTTCGAGCAGCACGTGCCCCCCGGCGAGCAGGGCGGTGATCGTCTGGTCGAGCACCGCGTCCTGCCCGACGATCACCTTCTCGAGTTCGGCCCGCAGCGACTCAACCATGGCCACGTGGTTGTTTTCCATACTTCAGCACCTCGATAATCCGTCCCAGCCGTTGCGTCATTTCCATCACGTCCTGCCGCCGGGCGCCCGGCGTGGCGGGCCCTTGGGCGACCCGCTGATAGGCCCGCGCCGCGTCTTCGTCCAGCCGGCGGGCCAGGGCCCGCGTCACCGTCACCTGCTTCGCATCGGTGCCGAGGCGCAGCAAACGGCAGATTTCAGCCCGGTGGTGTTCGAAGATCGTGCGGTAGGCGAAGTCGTCGGCCTCGGCGTCGTGGAGCAGCCGCCCCGCCGCCTCGGCGAACTCACGATGCCGACGACGGCGGCGGAACCGGATATCGCCCGGTTGGCCGAATCGCACCGCGCCCGCCCACAACGCCAACCCACCCACCAACGCCGCCTGCCCCAGCGCCCAACCCCAGCGCTCGTCCAGCACCAGCTTCACAATCGCCACGCCCGACAGGTCGCGTTCGGCGAAACCCAGATGATACTCGTCAAAGGCGATCCCGCCCGCCGGGGCGGACGCCAGCCGCCGCCCCCGCCCCAGCGCCCACGCGAGATTCGCCAGTAGCAGATCATTGTCCGCCCGGCGCAGACCTTCGTTGGTCAACGGCTCGGCGTCGACCAGGGCGATGATGCGCCCACGATCGCGTTCGATCTCCGCCATGATCACGCCGTGCTCGTCCGACCACAGTGCCGCGGCCGGCAGATACTGCAGCGGCCCTTCGGTGACGTCGTCCGGCCGGAAACGCAGCCGCGAATCGACCGCCAGTTCCTCGATTCCCCGCAGCAGCGGCGAATCGGACGCCAGCTTCTGCTCCGAGCCCGCATCCGCCTCGGGGTCAACCTCAATCACTTCGCCCCCGGCATCCGCCGACTCCGGTTCGGCCCCCGGCGGCATCGCCTCTGAGACGTTGAACCAGTCGCGCATCGCCCGACCCGGCGCGATCAGCAGCACGTTGCCCCGCGAGACCCAGGCGAGCAGTTGGTCGACGTCTTTGTCAGTCAGCGGCTCAACCGGCTCCAGAATGCAGAGGCCCGACACACGCTCAAACGCAAACTCTCGCAGCGGCCTGCGCAGGCGAAGCACCTCGTAGCCCGCCTCGTCAAGGGCTGTGTACGCCGCCTTTGTGCCGTGCTTCGCGGCGTAGAACGTCGAGGGGCGTTTCCGCCAATCCAGTTCCTCTTCATTCGGCTGAGCGAGGGCCATGAAGATCGCCGCGAGCACCGCGATCGGCAGCAGCACGCCGAGCAGCTTCAGGTCATTTCGATTGAGCCGCGGTCGCTTCATCGTGCATCGCCTGAACGAGTTCGGCCACTTGCCCGGCGCTCCGCTGCGTCGCGGGCACGCCGCCGTAGGCGTGGGCCTCGAAACAACGCGTCAGCCAGCGCATCCGTTCGTAGTCATTCGGTTGCCGACGCAGTTCCCGGAGGTAGTCGTAGTTTGTCTTGTTGGTCCGGAACGTGATCCGTCCGCGCCGGTCGAGGGCAAGGATGCCGGCCACGTAGAAATACCGCACCGCCTCGGTCCACTGCCCGTCCGCGAGCAGTTTCCTCGCCTCCGGGTAGACCGAGTCAAGATCGAGATCGCGAATGCCGAGCAGCGCGCCCGTGTCCGTGTGGTTCATCTCTCGACCATACGCCCGCACCGATCGGTACATCTTCGTCATGGTCAGGATCATGTGCACCAGCAGCAGCGCGAGGATCAGCACGAGCCCGACGATCAGGATCCACACCGCAAGCGCGGGCAGGGCCCAGATGCCTTCGCCGAGCGACCGAAGTCCGCGCCCGATGCGGTCGGCGATCCAGTCGAACCACCCCTGCTCCCGGGCCCGCTGCCGGCGAAACGCCGGGCGATCGAGCACTTCACGCACCTTGTTCTGGATATGGGCGCGGTGTTCGTCCGGCTCCAGGGATGACGGAGGTCGACTGTCCGGTTCGGGCGGCGGGTCGGACTGCGCCCCCGCCTCCCCGCTGCTCACGGTCAGCAGCAATCCGACGATCGTCGCCATGGCCCACGGATACTTCATTCACTGAGGTCCATACCGGCCTGCCGGGCGAGCAGTTGCAGGTCGAGCCCTTCCCGCCGAACCCGCAGGTCATAATAGAACAGGACGACCGGCACGGTCTGAATCGGCAGAAGAAGCAACTCAAACGAGTGGGCCAGCAGGAACTGCACGAAGGTCACGTCGAAGGGCAGGATCGTGTTGAGGTAGGTGAAGCCCCACATCACGGCCATGGCGAACGCCTGCTCCTGGATGCCGGAGAACACGGCGATGAGGACCACCAGCCCCAGGGCGGGCAGGAACCGGGGCGAAGCGAGATTCACCGCCCGGCCGATGGACGCAAATACCTTGCCGTTCTCGAGCAGTACGATGGGGATGACCGCGATGAACAGGGCCTTGAGCAGCCATCCGGGCACGACGCACATGCCCATGCCGATCCCGATCGCCAGGGACGTGATCAACACCGCGCCGAGGAAGGGCATGAAGCGGCGCGACATCTGCCGGTACGACTCGACTGCGCTCAGGTCGTGGCCCAGCAGCGAAGCCGAGATATTGTAGGTCAGGGCGGCGGTGCACAGGGCCCACGCGACGAACCAGGCCAGGATGAGTCCCGCCGCGGTGACGAAGGCGATGCCCATGGTTTCCAGCGCGTCGATCGGCTCAGAGCCCGCCTGCCCGAGCAGGACGCCCTGAATGAGCATCTGCGGCGGCGACCCATTCGCCAGGTGCATCGCGGTCGATGGTCCCACCACCTCCAACTCGAAGACCGGAGAGTCGCCTACGCTGTCGATCATGTAGCGCTGTATGGCCGTCTGCAGCAGCGCGGCGATCACCGCGTAGGGCACGTAGGCGACCAGGGCAATCGTGAGGAACCGCCCCAGGCGTCGGCGATAGAGGCGAAACGCCCCGTCCAGGATGTCGCCGAGGTCCATCGGTTGAAGCGGCGGCGGGCTCATGGACTGGCTCCGGATTCACCCAGGCAGGGGCGGATTGTAGGCCGGGCCGGTCAGGCCCGAAACCCCCTGCTCCGCCACATGCCGGACCGCAGCTTGCGTGAAGGTCCGGATGCGCCCGCGTAACTCGTCCCGCCCCGCACGCATCTAAGATAAATCCGGGAGCAGTTCGCACACGCAGGTCTACGTAAGGAAGCCGTCATGAACGCGTCAACGAATGTCACCTCGCCGCACACCCCCGAAAGCCAGTACCACGGCCTCCGTTGCATGGAGATTTTCGGCGGCGTGCAGTCGGTCGACCTGGGCATGTCGGTGCCGGGGATCGATGCGTGGATTCACAGTCGGCCCCACGCCGGCGATGAGCTCGGAGGCGACATCCACTACGTCTCATCCTGCGGGGCGGGCAACATCGCCCGCTTCGTGATCGCCGACGTTTCGGGCCACGGGAAGACGGTGTCCGAGCTCGCCGAGCGCCTGCGCGAGCTGGTCCGCAAACACATCAACAACGTGGATCAGACGCAGATTGCCCGGGCGCTGAACGAGGAATTCGCCGCCCTCGCGGATACCGGACAGTTCGCCACGGCGGTGGCGGCGACGTACTTCGCCCCGAACGACCATCTCATCGTCTGCAACGCCGGTCACCCCCGACCGCTGTGGTATCGGGCGAAGGATCAGTCATGGCAGTTGCTTCAGCACGACGCCCCCGAAGCCGCGGAGGAGCTGATGGACCTGCCGCTGGGCGTGATTCCGCAGACTGGCTATCGCCAGTTCGCCGTGCCCCTGTCCCGCGGGGACGTGGTGTTGCTGTACACGGATGCGCTGATCGAGGCGTCGGATGAACAGGGCCGGCAACTCGGCGAGACCGGCTTGCTGGAACTGGTGCAGAACCTGCGGGCCGACGACCCGGCGGAACTGCAAGAGCGCACACTGGCGGCGGTGAACCAGTACACCGGCCACGAACTTGACGACGACACCACATTGTTCGTGCTCCACCACAATGCCTCCAACCCGCCGCGCCAGTCGATGGGCGACAAACTTCACGCCATGGCGAAGATGATCGGCCTGAGCCGGGTGCACACGGTGAGCTCCGAGGAGATGGCGCGTCGGTGAAGAGCTGAAGCTCACCCAAGAGGGCGCATGGCGACTGAAGTCGCCACGCCGAAACAGGCGCCGCATGGCGACTGAAGTCGCCACGCCGAA
>CAYFQS010000089.1:5793-11598 GCA_964345245.1 uncultured Planctomycetaceae bacterium
TGAAGTCGCCACGCCGAAACAGGCGCCGCATGGCGACTGAAGTCGCCACGCCGAAACAGGCGCCGCATGGCGACTGAAGTCGCCACGCCGAAGCCGGGCGTTACGTTGATGGTGGCATTATTCCGGGGACGCGGGTTTCCGCTTCGCGGGGCGCAGGCCGTACTTGAGCACGCACCAGATCGCGGCCAGGCCGTCGCGCCAGCCGATCTTCTTGCCCTCTTCGTACGTGCGGCCGGCGTAGGTGATGCCCACCTCGTAGACCCGGCAGCCCAGCTTCGCGACCTTGGCCGTGATCTCCGGCTCAAAGCCGAAGCGGTCCTCCTCGATCGTGATCTGGTCGATGATCTCCCGGCGGAATACCTTGTAGCATACTTCCATGTCCGTCAGGTTCAGGTTCGTGAACATGTTGCTGAGCAGCGTGAGGAAGCGATTGCCCACCGAGTGCCAGAAATAGAGCACGCGGTGGCTCTGGCCGCCGATGAACCGAGAGCCGTAAACCACATCGGCCTTGCCTTCGAGGATCGGGCCGAGCAGGCGGGGGTACTCCCACGGGTCGTATTCGAGATCGGCGTCCTGGATGATCAACAGGTCGCCGGTCGCGGCGGCGAAGCCCGTCCGCAGCGCCGCCCCCTTGCCCCGGTTCCGCTCGTGCGTGATCACCCGCACGTCGGGCTCGTTTTCGTAGCCCGCAAGCACCTCGCCGGTATCGTCCGCCGACGCGTCGTTCACCACGACCAGCTCGCGGGCCAGCGGCAGGTCCACCGACCGCACGAGTTCGATCACATCCGTGATCGTCTCCGCCTCGTTGTAAACGGGGATGATGATGGTCAGCTTATCGAATGTCGGCTTGGTGATCGGGTTCACGGTGACTTCCGCATGGTCAGCGTCTGGCTCGGGAGATTACGACAGTCCGGTGGCGGTGCCGTCGGGCAGGACCCTGATCCTCGCCGCGGCGGGGACCTTGGGCAGGCCGGGCATGGTCATGATGTTGCCGGCGATAACGACCACGAACCCCGCCCCCGCGCTGAGACGAACTTCGTTGACGGTGATTCGGAAATCACGCGGTCGGCCGCGGCGTTTGGAATCGTCCGACAGCGAGGCCGAGGTCTTCGCCACGCAGATCGGCAGCTTGCCGAAGCCCTGCTGTTCGAGCAGGTCGAGTTCGGTTTCCGCCGCCCGCTCGAAATCGACGCCGTCGGCGCCGTAGGCCTTCTTCGCCACCATCTCGATCTTCTTGCGGAGCGGCCGATCGAGGGGGTACAGGAACTTGAGCTTGCGGCGTTTGTGATTGTCGGTCGCCCGGACCACGGCCTCGGCGAGATCGGTCGCCCCGGCGCCGCCCTCGGCGAAGTGCTCGGCCACCACCGCCTCCACCTCCTGCTTCTCACAGAACCGCACGATCCGCTTCAACTCGGCCGGCTTGTCGTCGGCGAAGCGGTTGATCGCCACCACGGGATCAAGCCCGAATAGCCGCACGTTTTCGATGTGCTTCGCGAGATTATCGAGCCCGCCGCCCTTCGTCGCCCCGCCGTGATACGCCACCGCCTTGGCCGTGGCCACGATCACCACGCCACTGGGCTTCAGCCCGGCGATGCGGCACTTGATGTCGAAGAACTTCTCCGCCCCGAGATCGGTGGCGAAGCCGGCTTCGGTGACCACGTAGTCCGCGAGCTTCAGGGCGGTGCGCGTCGCGATGGCGCTGTTCGTGCCCTGGGCGATATTGGCGAAGGGGCCGGCGTGGACGAAGGCCGGCGTGCCTTCCGCGGTCTGCACGAGGTTCGGGTGAATCGCATCGCGCAGCAGCACCTGCATCGCGCCGGCGGCCTGGATGTCCCTTGCCCGCACCGGCTCGCCCTTGAAGGTGAAGCCGACCACGATGTTCGCCAGCCGCTCGCCGAGGTCCTGGTAGTCTTTCGCCAGGCAGAGGACGGCCATCACCTCCGACGCGGGCGTGATGTTGAACCCGTCGGCCCGCGGCACGCCGTGCTTGACCCCGCCGAGGCCGACGAAGATCTCCCGCAGAGCCCGGTCGTTGAGGTCGATCACGCGTCGCCAGACGATGCGGCGGGGGTCGATGCCGAGTTCGTTGCCGTGTTGCAGGTGGTTGTCCACCATGGCCGCGAGCAGGTTGTTCGCCTTGCTCACCGAGTACATGTCGCCCACGAAGTGGAGGTTGACGTCCTCGGCGGGGACGACCTGGGCCCTGCCCGCGCCGGTGCCGCCGCCCTTGATGCCGAAGTACGGCCCGAGCGACGGCTCACGAAGACAGATCGCGGCGTTGTTGCCGAGCAGCCGCAGGGCGTCGCCGAGACCGATGGTGGTCGTCGTCTTGCCCTCGCCCTGGGGCGTGGGGGTCATCGCGGTGACGAGGATGAGCTTGCCGTCGCGTTTGCGCGAGCGGCTCTTGAGTTCGGTGATGGGAATCTTCGCGATGTAGTGGCCGTGCGGCAGGATGGCGTCGAGATCGAGCCCGAGCTCGGCGGCGACCTCGCTGATCCGCCGCGGCGGGGACAACTGCTTCACGGATTTCGGACTCGCCATGGTCTTCTCCCAGCGGGTTGAGAATCGACCATGATGCCGCCCCCGCCGCCCGCTGGCAAGCGCGGGCCAATCGCTTCCACGCCGCCGGCATCCCTCGCGCGTGGCGAAGGTTCGGGAGGGCGAACGGTCAACCACCGGAGTCCGCCCCCGCCGTCTCCTCCACGTCGATGTTGTGCTCTTTTGTCGGATCGATCTTCAGGTATCGCCTGAGCACGGCGACGGCGATGTAAATCGGACCGGTATCGAAGAGGGCCGCGGCGAGTTTGAACGCATAGCCCGTGGCGATGAACAGCCAGAGCTGCGGCCAGATCGGGTCGTCTTCGCTGACCGGCAGGGCATGGGCGTAGAAGTGCGTGATCGTGATCACCGCGAAGGTGTCCACGAACTGGCTCACCAGCGTCGAGCCGTTGTTCCGCAACCAGAGCAGCCGCCCTTTCGTCAGCCATTTCCAGAAGTGAAAGACCTGCACGTCGACGAGCTGGGCGGCAAGGTAGGCGATCATGGATGCGGTCACCGCCCCGAAGGCCAGCCGCTTGACCTGGAACAGCGTCCAGCCGGTCTCGATGAACGCCTGTTTCTCCGGGTCCCACTCGGGGGCCGGCGGCATGCCGGTGACGGGGCTGTTCTCGGCGAATCCGGGCAGCGCGGTCCCGGCCCAGAGAATCAAAATCACCCAGAGGTTGAGCAGGACCCCGACGAAGACGACGAAGTTCGCCCGTCGGCGACCGTAGAACTCGCTGATCAGATCGGTGCAGAAGAAGGTCAACGGGTACGGCAGGACGCCCACCGCGAGGGCGAAGTTGACGTTGGACAGGAAGTTCGCCTCGCCCCACTGCCAGGTCCACCCAGCGCCCTCTTCGAGCGGCCCGTAGCTGGCGAGGACGATGAAGCGGGTGATCCCGAGGATATTGAGCAGGGCCAGCGTGCCGAGGAAAAACCCGGCGAGGACGATAAACACGCGCTCCCGCCGTTCGTGAAGCCTGGCGTCGACATAGGCGTAGGGAAGCGCGGCCATGGATGGGAAGTCTATAACCGGCGAAATGGAGAATCAAAACGGCGAGGCGTTGACTTGCCGGACCGGACCTCCGGGTGTAATATTCAGACATCATGAGTTCTTGACAGGAGCAAGCCATGACCGCGATCGACACCGCTGACGCCCCCGCCCTGACCGCCCCGGCCCGGGGTGAAGTGAAGGAAGCCGACCCGCAGACCGTCCGCGAGTGGCTGGAGCGAGGCGAGGCGAAACTGATCGACGTGCGTGAGCCGGCCGAGCACCGGGCCGGGCACATCAGCGACGCCCGGCTCGTCCCGCTGTCCGAATTCGACGCCGCCGAGGTCTGCGCGTGCCTGAACGACGAGAACTGCCGGATCGTGGTGCACTGCAAGGCCGGCTCGCGGGCCCGGCAGGCGGCGGAGAAGATCGCCGCCGAAGGCGTGGCCGAGGTCTGGAGCGTTCGAGGCGGGATCGAGGCCTGGCGGGCCGCCGGACTGCCCGTAGCCGGCACCGGCCGATCGATCATCGACGTCCAGCGGCAAACCCAGATCACGGTGGGCGCGGTGATCGTCGGTGGCGTGGTGCTCGCCGCAGCGCTCTCCACGTGGTGGCTGGTGGTGCCCGGCATCGCCGGCGCGGGGCTCGTCATGGCCGGAGCGACCGGACAGTGCCCGCTCGCCGGGCTGATCGCGAAAATGCCGTGGAACCGCGGCGGCGACTGCGCGGCGTGCACGGTGAGCAGTCCATAGAACGAACGGCCGATCAACCCCGACCCACGCCCGGGGCGCCGGTTCGTCCACCTGAAATCGTGAAAAAGCAATGCGGGCGGCAGGACTTGAACCCGCACGGGGTGTTAACCCCACCAGGACCTAAACCTGGCGCGTCTACCAATTCCGCCACGCCCGCTACGCTCACCGGTCATCGTACGATGGTGCGGCCAAACCGGATCGGCCCATTGCACGGACCCGCCCGATACGTCAGGCCGGTTGGTCGGGCTCATCCTTGGCGCTCTCAAGCGTCTCACGAAGCTGCTCGATCTTGTTCTGCAGCGTTTCGTTGAGCGATTTCCGCATCGTCTCGAGTTGGGTCACCGTCTGCTCGGCGACCTGCAGCTTCTTCTCATCGATCTGCTGCTTCGCCTGGTCGATCAGCTCCTCGGCCTTCGCCCCGGCCTGCTCGCCTGCTTCCCTGGCCTTATCCATCGCCTGCCGGCCGGCTTCCTGCGCCTTGTCCATGGTTTCGTCCAGCGACGGCCCGTTCTCCTTCATCCGGTCGAACGTCCCGCCGGATTGCGGCGACTCCGGCTCTTCCTGCTCGTCGCCGCAGCCGGCGAAGATCAGCGTCATCGCAATCAGTCCCATCAGTGTCATGGTCCGCATCGGTGCTTCCTTTCCATCGTGGTCTCAGGGTGGTCCCGTCCGCTGCGCCCACCATATTACCTGATCCCCAAAACGAATCCACATTTGCGCGATGGAAGTGGCCGCCGCTCAATCGCGTGCATAACCTTCCCTCACAACCGCAAAGGAGCACAGGCATGGTCTTGTCCGCGCAACAGGTACAGGAATTCCACGACAACGGCGTCGTCCTCGCCGAGAACGTCGTCACCGATGGCGATCTTCAACCGGTCATCGACGAACTCAGGGCATGGATCGACCAGCGAGCCCGGCAACTTCATTCCGAAGGCAAGATCAAGCAGCTCCACGAAGACAAGCCCTTTGAGAACCGGCTGTACTACCTCGCCGAACAGTACCCGCAGTTCAACGAGGGTCTGGACATCATCAACATCCGCGGGCGTGGGATGTTCGAATTCCTGCTCAACGACCATCTGCTCGACGCGGTGGAGCAACTGCTCGGCACGCCGGAGATCACCTGCAACCCGATCCAGCACATCCGCTCGAAGATGTACAACCCGCAGCAGAGCGGCGGCAGTACCGGCAACTTCCCCGATGTGCCCTGGCACCAGGACGCGGGGGTGACGTGGGACGAAGCGGACGAATCGCTGATCCTCACGTGCTGGATCGCGATGACCGATGCCACGCGTGAGAACGGGTGCATGGAAGTGATCCCGGGGGTGGCGCGGGGCGGCTACCTCGATCACACGCCGGACGGCGGCACCCAGATTCGATCGGAACTGCTCCCGGACCGCGCGCCGATCTGCGCCGAGGTGAACAAGGGCGGCGCGGTGTTCATGAGTCAGTTCACGCCGCATCGCGGGCTGCAGAACACGACGCCGGGCAACGTGCGGTGGTCTTTGGACCTGCGTTACCAGG
>CAYFQS010000090.1:0-11496 GCA_964345245.1 uncultured Planctomycetaceae bacterium
ACCCCGCCTGGTGGTGCCGCAGGATGAGCCGCCGGCGAAGGTCGGGATACGTCGGCTCGGCGCCCGCGGCCCGGCGAAGCACGTCCAGCGGGCGGAGGCCCGCCTTCGGCTCCGATTCGTCGTTCGGCAGGTTGTCGAGCAGGATCGCCAGTCGGGCGGAGAACGGCTGCTCCTGCAACCCGCGCTGAATCCATCGCCGCGCGTCGTCCGCGTCGTCGGCGACCACCGCCAGTTCCGCCAGCGCCTCAATGGCGACGTACGGGGCGTCGAGGTCGCTGACCACCCGCGCCAATGACCGGCGGAGTAGATCGATCTGCGATGACTGCGGGTTGATCTGTTGGGCTCGCACGAGGGTCGGAATGAGCTGCGGCTCGCCGATCAACTCGGCCGCCAACTGCTCGACCGTTTCCAGAGGGATGTGCTTCGACGCCGTCTCGGTCAGCGACAGACTGCCGAGGAACCGGCGGGTGGACGGATCGTGCCCGGCCTGATGGAGCAGACGTTCGGCGGCCTCACGCGTCGCCTCGGGCAGCTCCTGGGCGAGATCGACAAGCA
The DNA here is from genome assembly GCA_964345245.1 of uncultured Planctomycetaceae bacterium. GTDB lineage: Bacteria > Planctomycetota > Phycisphaerae > Phycisphaerales > Zrk34 > CAYFQS01. The sequence goes on from CAYFQS010000090.1 coordinate 556, forward strand.
CCTGCAACTGCCCGGTCATCGGGTCGAGCCCGCGGGCGAGGTTGCGCTGGAGGGCGGCGGCGGCGTGTTCGGGCTGATCGGCTTCGAGGTCCAGCCAGGCCAGCAGCACCCGCCCGAGCGTGGGGCAGTCGTCCTGCCGCGCCCACTGGCTGAGTTCGAGATGGGCCTGGGCCTTGCGGCCGGCGAGGCAGCGCATCGCCTGGGTCAGCAGCTTGAGCCGCGCGGTCGGGCGGGCGTACTTTTCGAGCACCTCCAGCGCCTGATCGGTGCAGCCGGCCTGCAGGGCGTACCAGGCGCGGAGTTCAATGAATTCGGGATGGGCGGCATCGCCGGCGAGGCCCTTGCGGATGGCCCGGGCCGCCCGCTCGACGTCCCCGGTCCACAGGGCGATCCGGAGGTCGCGGCACGCATCGGTCGCCGCGGCAAGCCGTCGGGCCTGTAAACGCGCCCGGGCCACGCGGTCGACACCGCCGGTCGGCCGAGTCCGTCGATCCCGTCGGCCACGCCACTTCGCGATCCATTGTCCGACCCGGCCGGCTCCGATAACCATGCGCAGTCTCCTCGCGCGGTGGATTCTACCCACACGTGGTATCGGCCCTAACGGTCGTCCGGTTTAGGCAAACGGGAGAAGGCGGGGAACTGGCGATCTGGCGATCTCGTGATCTGGTGATCGATGGCCGAATCCCCGCCAAGAGCCGCTTCGCCCCTGCCGGGCTAGGCAGTCCATGACGGGGCTTGATGGGGTCTGAGATCACCACATCACCGCATCACCAAATCGCCAAATCCTTCCCTCAGTCGCCGAAGCTCGTGCCGATGGCGCGAGCGGCGACGAGCAGCGGATGGTCCGCCGGGATGGTGCGCTGGGCGTTCTCCGCCCGCAGGAGGTCCGCGTCGGTGACGGTGCGGCCCTGCATGACGATCAGGCGGTTCTGCTTGCCGCTCATCAGCGTCTGCACCGCGGCGTGGCCGAACTCCGTGGCCAGCACGCGGTCCTCGGCGACGGGCGACCCGCCGCGCTGCACGTATCCGAGCACCGTGCCTCGCGTCTCGATGCCGGTGCGGGCGTTGATCTGGTCAGCGACGACCTTGCCCACCCCGCCGAGCCGGATCGGGTCCGGGCTCGTCAGGTCGACGTGATTGACCACCTGCTCGCCGCCTTCGGGCTTCGCCCCTTCCGAGACGCAGAGGATGGTGAACCGCTTGCCCCGGCGGGATCGCTCTTCGACGAAGTCGCACACGTGGTCGATACTGTAGGGAATCTCGGGTATGAGGATGAGGTCGGCCCCGGAGGCCATGCCGGCGTGCAGGGCGAGCCAGCCGGCGTTGCGACCCATCACCTCGACCACCATCGCCCGGTGGTGCGAGGCGGCGGTGGTGTGGACGCGGTCGAGGGCCTCGGTCGCCACATGCACCGCGGTGGCGAAGCCGAACGTCACGTCGGTGCCCATGAGGTCGTTGTCGATCGTTTTCGGCACGCCGACGCAGTTGATCCCGCGGCGGACGAAGTTCGCCGCCCCGCTCATCGTTCCGTCTCCGCCGATCACCACCAGCGCGTCGAGGTGGTGATGGTCGATATGCTCGAGGCAGCGGTCGGTGACGTCCTTGAACATCGGCTTGCCTTCGGGATCGGTGCCGACGACATAGCGTTCCGGGTTGCACTTATTCGACGCCCCGAGGATCGTGCCGCCGCGGGTGAGAATGTTGCTCGCGTCTTCCGGGCGCAGCGGGTGAATGCGGTTCTGCACGAGCCCGAGGAACCCGTCCTCGATGCCGAAGACCTCGAGCCCGTGCTCGTAGATCGCCGACTTGGTGACGGCCCGGATCACGGCGTTGAGTCCCGGGCAGTCGCCACCGCCGGTGAGCATGCCAATCCGCCTGATCGAATCGCCCATGATGCTGGCTCCTTCCGTGAGGGCTTTTTATCGTATCGGCAAATCCGGTATGGCACACGAGGCGTTCGCGCCGCCGGTGATGGTCGCGGGTTTCGGCGTCAGCGGCTACGATGGGCCGGCTATGAACGAGCAGCCAACCGCACCGGAACCGAGCGTCCCCGAGCAGGAGGCCGCCCGCCGCGAGAAGCTCCGCCGCCTCCGCGAGGAGTTCGAGATCGATCCGTACGGCCGGCGGGTGGACGGGCTGATCACGCTCGCCGAGGCCCGCGATCGATACGACGAATCCGCCGACGCCGCGTTCAAGGAAGACAAGGCAGACGACCGCCGCCCCGCGGTCAAGATCGCGGGTCGACTCGTGCTGCATCGTGACATCGGCTCGCTCGTGTTCGCCACGCTTCGCGACGCGACCGGCGATCTGCAGATCGCCGTGAGCAAGCGGGCGGTGGACCGCACGCAGTTCAAGCTCGCCAAGCTCGCCGACCTTGGCGACATCGTCGTCGCCGCCGGACCGCTCGGCACGACCCGGACCGGCGAGGTCACCGTCTGGGTGGCCGGCGATGACGGGTTCGAGATCGCCTGCAAGTCGCTCGCCCCGGCGCCCGGGAAGTGGAAAGGGCTGCAGGACCCCGAGCTTCGCTATCGCAAGCGGTACGTGGACCTGTACGCCTCCCCCGAGGTGATGCACACGTTCGGCGAGCGGAGCCGGATCATGCAGCGGGTGCGGCAGTTCCTCACCGCCCCGCCCGAAACAGTCGGCCGGGGGTTCCTGGAAGTCGAGACGCCGATGATGCAGCCCATGGCGGGCGGGGCCGCGGCCAAGCCGTTCGTCACCCATCACAACGCCCTCGGCGTCGAGCTGTTCCTCCGCATCGCGCCCGAGCTCTACCTCAAGCGGCTGCTCGTGGGCGGGATGGACCGCGTCTTCGAGATCAACCGCAACTTCCGCAACGAGGGCATCGACCGCCAGCACAATCCCGAGTTCACCATGCTGGAGCTCTACCAGGCCTTCGGCGACTACGCGTCGATGATGGTGCTCACCGAAACGCTGATCAGCACGCTCGCCGCGGAAACCGCCGGGGACGCGGCCCGGCCGGTGCTGGAGTTCGACGGCCGGGAGATCGACTTCACCGCTCCGTTTCGCCGGGCGAAGTACCACGATCTGTTCGCCGAGGTCAACGGCTTCGCCGCGGACGACCGCGATCATCTCACCGCCAAAGCGGGGGAACTGGGCATCGAGGTCAAGGGCAAGGACCACGACCTCGTGCTCAACGACGTCTGGGAGGAGACGGTCGAGCCGACGTTGGTGCAGCCGACGTTCGTAATCGATTATCCCGCATCGCTGTGTCCGCTCACGCGCCGCAAGGCGGGCCATCCGGAACTGGCCGAGCGCTTCGAACTGTTCATCGCCAACATGGAGATCGCCAACGCGTACAGCGAGTTGAACGACCCGGACGTCCAGGAGGCGAACTTTCGCGAGCAGGTCGCCGGCCTCGATGAGGAAGAAGCGACATTCCGCACGGTGGACGAAGACTTCCTCGAAGCCCTCCGCGTCGGCATGCCCCCGGCGGGCGGACTCGGCATCGGCATCGACCGCGTGGTCATGCTCCTGACCGGCCAACGCTCGATTCGAGACGTCATCCTGTTCCCGCTTATGCGCCCGCCCGGTGAATGAAAGTCGGACAACGGAATCACGAAGAACACGAAGGCACGAAGGACACGAAGCGCGATGAACAGCAGGAAGCCGTTGGAGGGGTTATCCTCGTTCGGGGAGCCAACCGCGGCTCCGTTGCCGGATGACCTGGAGGACCTGGCGCGCGGCGTGATCGGCGCGGGCATCGAGGTACACAAAGCGCTCGGGTCGGGCTATCCTGAACGATTTACGAAAACGCGCTGTCGGTCGAGCTCAACGAACGCCGGATCGAGCACGAAACGCAATCGGCGATCTCGGTGGAGTACAAGGGAACGCCGGTTGGTCAAGGCGCAGTGGATGTGCTCGTTGAGGGACGCCTTGTGGTCGAACGCAAGGCGGTTGAAATGCTGAGCAAGGTTCACACCGCGCAAGTGGTCGGCTACCTGCGTGCCGTGAAGCTCCGGCTGGGCCTGCTGATGAACACTCACGTGCCGCGCCTTCACGAAGGCATCCGCCGGGTTGTCCTGTGATTCGATGGGGTATGGCCGAATTCGCCAACCATCGGTTCAGAGCACGACGTCCGCGAAAGCGCAGACAATGCGAAGTAGAAAGCGTCATGACTTCCAGAAGACAATCGCGACAACACTCTGTCTTTCTTTCGTGTTCTTCGTGCCTTCGTGTGCTTCGTGGTTTCATCCCCCGCTGCCGCGTTCCCCTCGCGGACTCGGGTCGCGGCTAAACGGGGTTTCTGCGGTATAGACTTCGCATGTACAAGCTGCTGCTGACAATTCGGTATCTGTTTCGGAAGGTCACGCCGCTGTTTGCGTTGTTGGGGGTGACGCTGTGCACGGCGATGGTGATCATCGTGGGCAGCGTGATGGGTGGGTTCCTTGACCTGGTCAGGGAGGCGGGCAAGAGCGTGATGGGCGACGTGGTGATGTACGCCGGCACCCGCGGCATCGCCGACTACGAGCAGATCATCATCCGGGTGAACGCGCTGCCCGAAGCGGACGGGGCCTCGCCGGTCATCTCCACCTGGGGCCTGCTCAAGCTGCCCGGCGACCGCACGGAGTACGTGCAGGTGGTGGGCATTCAGCCCGACTACGCCTCGGTGACCGACTATCGCGACACGCTGTTCTGGTCGGCCGGGCGGATCAAGGACGAGCTCGGCTGGGACGTCGACGCGGACCGCTTCGACCCGGTGCGCGACGCGATCGACCTGACCATCGAAGACATGCCGCCCGACGGCGAGGATCGGGCGGGCATGGTGCCGGGCATCGAGGTCAGCCCGTACAATCGGCGGGATAACGAGGGCAACTACCACTTCGAACCGTCGATCCTCGCCACGGAGTTGTTCCTGACCGTTTTGCCCATCGCCGAGGGCGGCACGCCGCAGACCCCCGACGTGATTTCCTTCGTCGTGGTCAACGAGTTCCACAGCGGGTTCTACGCCACGGACAGTCGGCGGGTGTTCGTGCCCTTCGAGGTCGCCCAGACCATGATGCTCATGGACCCGGCGCCGATGTTGAAGGACCCGGACGACCCGGCGGCGGGTTTCGAGGGCATGACCCCGGCGAGGTGTACGGAGATTCACATCGCCGCCGCGGAGGGCGTCGACAGCTTCGACCTGCGCCAGGCGGTGGTCGGGGTCTACGACGAACTCGCCGAGACAAACGGGAACATCCCGCCGTCGCCGTTCATGTCGATCCTCACCTGGCAACAGCGGCAGGCGGAGTACATCCAGGCGGTGGAGCACGAGAAGGGCCTGCTCACCGTGCTGTTCGCGATCATCAGCATCGTGGCGGTGTTCATGGTGGGCGTGATCTTCTACATGATCGTCATGCAGAAGACCCGGGATATCGGGATTCTGCGGTCCATCGGGGCCTCGCGGCTGGGGGTGGCGTCGATCTTCCTCGGCTACGGCGCGGCGATCGGGGCGATCGGCGCGGCGATCGGCGCCGTCGTGGCCGTGCTCGTCGTCCGCAACATCAACGCCATTCACGCCTGGCTCGGCACCGGGTTCGGCACCGCCCTGTTCTACGCCCTCGTGATTGATCTCGGAGCCGTGCTCGGCACGGTCGTCGGGCTCATCGTCGGCTCGCGCGTCCGCAAGCCCAACGAAGCCCCCCCCGTTGACGTGGTCATTGAAGTTGTCATCGGGGCGGTGCTCGGCACGCTCGTGCTCGGGCCGGTCGGGCTCATCCTCGGGATCATGGTCGGCGGGCGGATGCGAATGCGGGGCCTGGTGATCTGGCTGCTGCTCGCCGGCGCCGCGGCGGGCGCGGTCGCCGCTTTCATCTGCCTCCAGGCCAGCCCCGACCTCGGCGCCTGGCTGCAGGCCAACTTCAGCATCGTGATCTGGGACAAGAAGGTGTATTTCTTCGACAAGATTCCGAGCCGGGTGGACCCGGTGGAGGCGACGGTCGTCGCCCTCTGCGCCATCGCCGCCAGCGTCCTCGGCGCGGCGATCCCATCGGTGATCGCCGGAAGACTCGATCCGGTGCGGGCGCTGAGATACGAATGAAATAAACCCGAAGGGGGAAAATTCGAAACCCGAAACCCGAAGGCAGATATGTGAGTCATGGGCGACATGGTGAACCATTCCGGTGGCGGGACGCCTGGGTATGACCTCGAGGAGCGGACGGCACGGTTTGGAGAGGCGGCGATTCGGTTCGCCAAGGTCATTCGGCCGGACGCGACCAATCGGCCAGTGGTTACCCAAATGGTGCGGGCGGCCACGAGCGTTGGAGCAAATTACCCGGAGGCAGACGATGCGGAATCCAGGAAGGACTTTCGCCATAAGATCGGCCTCTGTCGAAAGGAAGCGCGGGAAGCGAAACACTGGCTTCGTATGATCGCGGCATCGGAGCCCGACAGGCGCGACGAGGCCGCCGTGCTCTGGCAGGAAGCGAAAGAACTGAACCTGATCTTCGGCGCCATCATGCGGAAGTGCGACGGCAAACGCTGATCCCGTTCGGGAATTCAGCCATTCGGATTTGATTCGGAATTCTGGTTTCGGACTTCGGGTTTTCTGGAGCGCAGCGATGCTCGCCATGCAGCAAAACGCAACGACAAAGAATCTGCTTCACGCGACCAATCTCCACAAGCACTACCGCCTGGGCAGCGAGGACCTTCATGTGCTGCGCGGCGTGGACGCGACGGTGGACGCCGGGGAGTGGCTCGGGGGGTTCGGGGCGTCGGGGGCGGGCAAGAGCACGCTGCTGCACCTCATGGGCGGGCTCGACACGCCGGATCAGGGCCGCGTGCTGTTCCAGGGGCGCGACCTGTTCGAGTTCTCTCAGGCCGGCCGGGATCGATTCCGCAATCGCAACGTCGGATTCGTGTTTCAGTTCTACCACCTGTTGCCTGAGTTGAACGTACTCGAGAACACGGTCATCGCGTCGATGATCAATGAATCGGTGCTGACCTGGCCGGGGGCGTCGTCCACGGTGAAGGACCGGGCGGCGGGGGTGCTTGATCGGCTCGGGCTGAGCGAGCGACTCAAGCATCGGCCCAGCGAACTGTCCGGGGGGGAGCGCCAGCGCGTCGCCATCGCCCGGGCCCTGATCAACGAGCCGGTGGCGCTGCTCGCCGACGAGCCGACGGGCAACCTCGACCGCCGCACGGGCCAGCGGATTCTCGATCTCTTCGGCGAACTCCACGCCGAGGGCCAGACCATCGTCATGGTCACCCACGATCGCCACGTCGCCGACCGGGCCGACCGCCTGATGACGCTGGTGAACGGGCGGCTCAGCGAAGGCGATCAGATGTAAACGGGGGCGGGCGGTTTGTTGACCGCGGGTGGGCGGTCCTTACAATGGCCGCCATGCCTGAGACGTTTCACATCAGTCTGGTAACCCCCGAGCGGTCGATGCTCGACGACGATGCACTCTACGCCCAGGTCCCCGCTCATGACGGGCTGTTCGGCGTGATGCACAACCGCGCGCCGCTGCTGTTCAAGCTCGGCCTGGGCAAGCTGCGGCTGCTGCTGGCCGACAACAGCGAGCGGTTGTACCTGCTCTACGGCGGGTTCGCCCAGATGCGCGACAATCGCCTCACGCTGTTGTGCGAGAAGGCCACGTCCGTGGAAGAGATCGTGCCCGGCGAGGCCCGCGAGCTTTATGAGCAGGCCCTCGCCCGCGTCCCGCTGTCCGATGAGGCGGTGGCCGCGAAGGAGTACGACCTGCGCCTGGCCCGCACCATGCTCGCCATGAAAGACGAATAGCGCTTCAGCCGCGCCCCGAAGTTCGCGCACCGCAGCGCGGGTGCGGACGGTGGACGTTTGACCCGGCGATCGCCCGGCCCGCGTCCGGCCGGCCGGGCAACAAACAACCGGACGGCCGAAGCCGCCCGGTGGGGCGTGTGTCGTTGATTCTGTCGGATGCCGGGCGGATTACCGGGCGACGGCTTTGCCAATGACCAGCCCGATCACGCCGAGCACGATGCTCACCGCGAGCAGGCCGCCCACGAAGGGCCAGAGATTCTCGGAGATGATCACGGCGAGCTGGACGAGCAGGCCGGACGTCGCGGCGAAGGCGACGATGAAGGCGATGGTCAGGGCCGCGGAAGCACCGATGAGCATGCCGGCGGAGAATCCGTCGGCGGCGGGGCTGATGGCTTCGGCGGGATAAACCGCGGCGCCGACCGGCGGGCCGTAGCCGCCTTCGCTTTCCATCTCGGCGATTCCCGAAGCACCGGAATCGGCGCCTTCCAAGACGCCCGTCGCGCTGCCGGGCGCGTCCATCTTCTCGTCCGAGCTTTCTTCGCCGGGATAGATTTCATCGAGCAGTTCGGCGCCGAGCGAGGTGTCATCGCTCTCGCGGGTCAGGTCCAGCAGGCCGGAGCCCGAGCCCACCGAATCCAAGCTCAGCTCTTCATCGTCCGTGCCGGACTCGGTGACCACCGTCTGGGCGGAGGGGTCGGCTTCCTCGTCGACTTCGTCGGCGTCGAAGACGCTGATCCCCGTCGCGGTGGAGGAACGGTCCGCCTCGCCGGACGCCTGGGGGTCCGAGGCGGTGGCGGCCTTCAGGTCGATCTGGTCCGTCTCGTCGCTCTGGTCGACCTGCGGCTGCGGCTCTTCGTCGCTCTCGGCGATGGTCTCGCTCGATGCGTCGGAAGCCATCGAGTCGACCTGCTCCCGCTTGAACATGACCTTGTCACGGTCGCGGAACTGCTGCAGTTGACCCTGCTCGGCCATCTGGGTGAGCTCGTCGGTGCCTACGCCGAGACGTTCGGCCGCTTCTTCGAGTGTGTAGAACATTTTGGCCATGCTAAGTCTCCTGGCTCGCGGACGAGGGCGACCTCGCCCGCCGGGTCCGAATTGGCAAGTTGTTCTAAGGCCTATACGCTACCGCGTCGATCCATGTTTGGCAAGACCGTACCCCACCACCGGAGAGGGCGGCAGCGCCCCGACCGTCCATGGCCTTGATCGATGCAGTGACATTGCGGCTCGCCTCGCTGCCGGCTTCGCTGGGCGGGCTGCGATTGCTGCACGTGGGCGATCTGCACGCCCGTGGCCCGCGGCCGCGGTTTGAGCGGCTTGTCGAGCAGATCGACGCCGCCGAGTTCGACCTGCTCTGCCTCGTGGGCGACTACATGGACCTGGTCGGCGACGAGCCGGTCGCCCATGAACTCGTTCGCCGGATCGTCGCCGCCGCCCGGCCGCGGATCGCATCCGTCGGCGTGTTCGGCAACCACGATTCGCCGGAGATGCGTCGTCGGCTTGAACTGCTGCCCGTGCGCTGGCTGGTCAACGAAGGCGCGATGCTCGAGGCCGAGCCGATCTTCCTCGCCGGGCTCGACTGCGTTCGCGGGGAGGCCCGTGGCGATCTCGTCGCGGCGATGGCCGAGGCCCCGCCGCAAGAGGCGTGCCTCCGCCTGCTGCTCACGCACCTGCCGACGTGGCTTGCCCCCGCCTCGAGCTTCGCGTTCGACCTGGTGCTCGCCGGGCACACGCATGGCGGACAGTGCCGCACGCCGTGGGGGCAGGTGCTGATCAATGCCATCGACTGGCCTCTGCGGTTCGCGGCCGGCGTGTTCCAGTACCGCCGCACCGCCGCCGTGGTCAGCCGTGGCCTCGGCGAGACCCGCTGCCAGGGCCTGCGGATGTTCTGCCCGCCCCAGGCCGTCATGATCACCCTGCAACCGTCAGATGCCCCGAGCCGTCCAACCCGCAAGCTCACGCGGCGGGTGAGATGGTGAGATGGGGAAAACCTGAAATCCGAAACCCGAATCGCCGAATCCCCGAATCAAATCCCGGGGCCGAATGTCCCAATGATGCAACGTCCCCTCTCGGGGCATTGGCGCATTGAAACATTCGGGGATTGATTCGGATTTCGAGTTGCGGGTTTCTGGTTTTGCGCCTTCGGACCCTGGTTCAGTACAGCGCCTCCAGATCGTACGCCTTTCTCAGCCGTTCGATCTGTGCCTTGATCTTTTCGGGTTCGCGCTGACGGATCATTTCACTGTAGAGGTAGTGCAGGCGGGCGAAGGCCCAGTCCTGGGCGATCTGTTCGCCGCCGCGCTCGGCTTGCTTGAGCGAGAGGGTGAAGGTGAACTCGAGCGATTGCTCGCCGTTCACGCCGTGCATGCGCACGGTGAAGCGGTCTTCGTTGGTGTAGCGTCCCCAGAGGCGCAGGCCCTGGCCCTGGTAGATGTCGCGGGGCACGCGGGGGTAGACGCTCTGCGGCGCCACGCCCACCACGCCGTAGCTCACGTTCTTCATCAGCGGATAGCGGATGCGGCTGGCGAACTCGCGGATCGCCGGCGCCGCCTGCACCCAGTTCCGCGGGTACTCCACGAAGCCCTTTTTGCGATAGGCCAGGAACTCCAGCAGCTCTTCGTCGACCTGCTCGCCCACGCCGATGCAGAAGATGCTCGCGGCGAGATCGTTCTCGCGGGTGATGATGTTGATAATCCGCCGGGGATCAATCGTGCCCCGGGTCGGCTTGCCGTCGGTGATCATGATGATCTGGTAGACGCGGTTGGCGGGGATGTCGCGGAGCAGCATTCGACCGAGGGCCTGATTCACGTCGGTGTAGCCGCTCGCCTCGGCGCCCTCCAACATTCGCCGGGCCTCGGCGAGGGTGTCCGGCGTGACGTCGGCCATGCTTTGCGGACGCATCACGCGGACCGAGTCCTTGAACATGACGATGTTGAACCGGTCGCCGGGATTCAGCGAATCCAGCGCCGACGACACGCCGGCCTTGACCGGCTCGATCCAGCGCTCGCTGATCGACGCCGACGTGTCGATCATCCATACCACGTCCTTCTTCAGCGTCGGCAGCTTCCGCAGGGATCGCCCGGGCGTGATGCGGGCTTCGAACCAGCCGGGCGTACGGCTGGACCCGGCGTACTTCCGCAGATCGTACTCGAAGTCGCGGTCGAGTTGGACCGGGGGTTCCCCGGACTCTTCGGTGT
>CAYFQS010000091.1:0-8934 GCA_964345245.1 uncultured Planctomycetaceae bacterium
GGGCCGGACGGACGGACGGACTGGCAAGTCCGTCCGTTTTTTTTGTGGCGGTGGCATCTGACGCGGCCGGATTCGCCGGCGGGGCGCGGAGACGCAGCGGAGGACAGCCGGAACTGCTGCTCGAATCACGTCAGACCACATGACATGGTCGCCCGGTCAGTCGATGAACAGGTCGGGTCGAACGCGGAAATGCCCGGACAGTGTGCGAAGATGATCCACGGGGAGCGAGCGCTCGCCGCGGGTGATCTTGGCCGCGTGACTCCGATGCACGCCGAGCAGCCGGCCGAGGTCCGCCGCGCTCATGGCGTGGTCTTCCATCAGCGAACGGAGCATGTCGAGACCGCTGAACTTGCGGGTTCGCACGGGATGACGCTCGGATTCGGATGCGCTGAGCAACGTCGACAGTGAATCGCGGTCGGCCTCGTCGTGAACCGGACGCAGGGGATGGAGACCAGGCAGCCGAGCCCAGTGAGTCGGGATGTTGTCGATCGAGAGTTGGCGGTGGATCGTTTTGCTCACTGTTCGTCCTTCCATCGAATCTTGTTGTATTCCGCGTAGGTAAGGAAACGCAGGACATACACTTTGCCACGGTCGTAATGGATGGCGGTGACCAGGCGGTCGTTGCCCCCGGCGACGTTGAACACAACGACCTTTCGACCACTGGCGACAGTCAAGACATCGGCGTGCCGGAACGTTCGCCGCACGTCCATCAGATTGTTCCATTCTGCCGAACGCGTTTTCGTCAGCCACTCCTCCAGTGAAGTTCTGGCCCGACGATGCCGGGTCCAGTACTCCCGAACGCGGACTGGCTTGACGACCCTCATCTGCATTCATTTGGCCACCCATCGGTGGAATGTAAGCTCAGTAGTCTCAGTATGGTCCCATCAGTCCGGGCTTTCTGTAGCCCCATCCACCAATCACGCCTTGTTGTCCTGGCCATCTTGGTCGGCGGCTCACCGCCACTGCGGTTTAACGCCGTTTTGCGATCAACGCAGGCGGGAAAAACGCCGATACGCCCAGTACGCGGGGTGACGCGGTCCACCGGGGGCTCGGAGTTCGCATGCGCAGGTGGAGTTGGATCAACTCGGTGGCCACCCGGCTGGTGTTCTTCTTCTGCCTCGGCGGGGTCGTGCTGTCGCTCGGGCTCGGGGTGATGGAGTATCGCTGGTCGCGGCAACTCGCCCGGGTCACCAGTTCCCAGCACGTGCTCATCATGGCCCGCAATCTGCAGAACGTGTTGCGGCCGATCGTGACCGGTCCGCAGCGGGCCGAGCTGACCACCGCGGCCCTGCGCATCTTCGCCCAGGACCCGGACGTCATCGCCGTGCGCTTCATCAGCACCGATCGCCGGCCGATCACCGTCGGTGCCTGGCCGCAGTCGCCCGGCGGGCTGCGGGTCTGGAACCTCGGGGCCGACCCCGCCGGACCGCGGCAGATTGACCTGTCCCGGCGAACCCGCGTCGTCGTCCCCCTGCATGATGCGAACGAGACCCATTCGGTGGAAATGGTGGTGGACGGCCCGGGCATCCGGGCCCGAATGAAGACCGACCTGGTCGCGCGGATCGGCGCCCAGTGGTTGATCCTCGCGGTGCTGACGCTGGTGGGGCTGACGCTGCTGCGTCGGTACGTGGCCACGCCCCTGAAGCGGGTGATGAACCTCGTGCAGCAAAGCGCGCCTCCGTCGGCGTTCGAAGACGTGGCGGCGGAGGCGAGTGGCGAATTCGGCGAGCTCGCCGATTGCCTCGCCCGGATGCTCCGCCGACTCGAAGATGCGACGAAGGAACTGTCTCGCCGCGAACGCGCCTTCCGCGGGCTGTATCACTTCGCCCCTGCCGCCATGGCGAGCATCGACGCCCATGGCCGAATCAGTGACCTCAACGATCGGGCGGTGAGAATGTTCGGCGCCGGGAATGAGAGCGCCTTGCTCGGCGCGGCGATCCTCGACTACATCCGACAGGAAGATCGCGCCAGGTTCCGCCAGAGCGTTGACCGGCTTGCCCTGGACAAGAGCGGGCAGTGCGAACTGCAGATGATCATCGGCGAGGAAACGCGCAATGTCTCGGTCGAACTCGCCGGACTGTTCGACGAGGAAGGCACGCTCAGCGAGGTGCGCCTGGCTTTCGTGGACGTGACCGAGTCGCGCCGGTTGATTCGCGAGGTCTCGCAGAAGCGGCAGCTTCTCGACCTGGTGATCAACAACATGTCCGACGCGATCCTGCTCGTCGATCCGGAAGGGCGAATGATCAGCGCCAACGCGCAGTTGTGTCGTCTGGTGAACTGCGAGGTGGATCAGATCGCCGGCCGCGTGCACGAACCGGCCGACTTCTGGGCCCCGTTGGAGCTCAATGACGCCGACGGCTTCGCCCGCCGCATGCGGCAGGTCATCGCCGATCCGACCCAGCAGGGCCAGGAGCAATTCGACGCCCGCGACGGGGCGTATCTCTTCCAGATCATCCCCGTGCATGACGAACTGCGGCAGGTGATGGCCCAGTTGTGGGTGGTGCAGGATGTCTCGGCCCAGATGCGCAGTCGGCGGCTGCTCGACCACCAGGCGGCGCAGTTGCGGGCGCTGCAGGAGATGGGCCGGCAGATGTTCCGCATCCGCGGTGAAGACGATCTGCTGTTTCGGGCGGCCCAGCAACTGCACAAGGTGATGGACGTGGAGGCGCTGGGGATCGCCCTGTCTCGACGGACGAGGAAAGGCCGGGCGAGGCAGATCATCCACACCGGCGAATCGCGATTGCTGCTCGATCGTGGCCGAGAGATCGCGGATGCCGTTTCGTCCTCGCTCATTCCGGAGGTGATGCGTAACCGCGGCACGAGCTATTGGACGGACCTCGGCGCCTGCGGCGACTGGGCCGGACCTTTCCGCCATGCCGGCTACGACTCGATGGCCGCCGGCACGCTGTTCAACCACGACCAGGCCCAGGGCATGTTCTGGATCGCGCGGAAGGGCGGCCAGAGCATCGGGCGGTATCACCTGTTTCTGCTCGAGGCCCTTGCCCCCATGCTCTCCGCGGCGCTGGAGAACGCCCAGCTTCACGACCACCTGCGCACGCTGCAGCTCACCGACGCCGTGACCGGTCTGCCGAACTACCAGCAATTCGAACTGGTGACGGCGCGACTGGCGAGTCGGCCGGGGCGGGAATGGTCGCTGCTCGTGATCGACATGGACCACTTCAACCGGGTCAACACCGCGCTCGGCCACGCCCGGGCGGATCGGTTGCTGCGACAGGTGGGGGAGATCATCCGCACCACCTGCCGCGCCGGTGATTTCGTCGTGCGTTACGACGAAGAGGCCTTCGCCGTGCTCTGCGACGAGACGGGACGCGAGGAAGCCCGCCGGCTCGCCGAGCGCATTCGGGCCGGCGTTGCGGAGACCCGGCCGGAGAACGAAGGCGCCAGCGAAGTGACGGTGAGCTGCTCGGTTGGCGTGGCGAGCGTCCCCGAAGACACGGCCGATCCCGACGTGCTGCTGATCCTCGCCCGTCAGCGTCTTCGGGTGTCTAAGGCGTCCGGCCGCAACTGCGTTACCGCCGACGGCGGCCCCGTCGAACAGGCGGGGTGAACGCCGGCCGGCGCTTGACTCGACCCATTCATCTTTCACGCGCGTGGTATCATGGGCGCGATGTTGTCGGTCGGCTCCATCCGCATTGACCCGCCGGTCATGCTCGCGCCGATGGCGGGGTACTGCGACCTGGCGTATCGGCTCACCGTCCGCGCCTGCGGCGGGGTGGGCCTCGCCTTCACCGACCTGCTCTGCCCGCACGGCATTCTGCGCCGGACGCGGCGGACGATGTGGCTCGCCGCGACCAACGAACGCGATCGACCGTTGGCGATGCAGCTCTACGGCCGGGACCCGCACCTCATGGCCGAGGCCGCGAAGCGGACCGTCGACCGCGGGGCCGACGTCATCGACATCAACATGGGCTGCCCCGTGCGTAAGATCACGAAGAAAAACGCCGGGGCGAAGCTGCTGCTCATGCCCGATCAGGCGCTGGCGGTGACCGAAGCGATCGTTGAAGCGGTGGGCGGGCGCGCGCCCGTCACGGTCAAGACGCGCCTCGGCTACCGGGCGCAGGAGCGGACCGCGCCGGGTCTCGCCCGGCGGCTGGTCGAGGCGGGGGCTGCGATGATCACCATCCATGGCCGGCGGGCGGAGCAGGAATTTGCCGGGCCGGTCGATCTCGATGGCATCGCGGCCGTGGTGGATGCGGTGCACGCGGCCGGGGATGGCCGCGTGCCCTGTATCGGCAACGGTGATGTGCGCACGCCCTTCGACGCCCGGCGGATGATGGGGCGGACCGGTTGCGACGGCGTGATGATCGGCCGGGCCGCGGTCGGGGCGCCCTGGCTGCCGCGGGACACCGCGGCATTGCTCGCGACGGGCGATCTGCCCGAGCCGCCGACGTTGCGAGATCGGCTGGAACTGCTGCGCACGCATTTCCGGCATGTGCTCCAGCATCGCGGCGAGCGCGTCGCGGTGAGCGTGATCCGCCAGCGCCTCGCCCGGTACAGCCCGCACCTCGGGCCGAGCAAGCCGCTGCATGTCGAGATGAATGCCGCCCGAAGCGCCGATCAGATCGATGCGGCGATCAACGCGTTTATTGAGCAGTCCGGCCCCGCCGCCGACGAGGTCCCGGTGACGTGGCAGGACCGCGCCGAGATCTTCGCTCACGAAGCCGCGGCCCGAGCGCATGAACCCGCGGCGGTGTGACGGACCGGCTGGCAAGCCCCGGACCACCGAAAGCGCCGAGCGGAGCGGCGGCGCGGTTCACGTGTGAAGCCCGATGCGGTTTATGCCGATAAGGCAAGATGGGTGACGTCGGGATTCGGCGTCCTGGAGGCATCGACCATGGCAGACATGTTGCAGACGGTGGTGGAGCCGCGCGATGATCGGCGGCGGCACGAACGAACCTCCCTTCCGGCGGCATACACGCGGGTGCTGGTCCGCCGGCCGGGCCGCAGCCGTTTCAGTCTCGCCGGTCACGCCTACGACATCTCGGCCGGCGGCATCCGCTTCGAACTCGATAAGCCCCTGCCCGTGGGCGAAGAGGTCGACGTCAAGCTCAAGTTGCCCGGCGTCGATACGCCGCTGCGCGCCCACGGCACAGTCATCCGCTTCCATGATCCCGACGAGGTCGGCCCCGTGCGGATGGGCCTGAAGTTCAACCGCGTGATCACCGACGGGCGGCTTTTCGGGCAGTACGTCAAGGCCAGCGCCGCCTGATACCCCCTGTAAACAACTTGATTTTTGATCATTACGGTAAGAGTCGCCGCGATCCGGCGTTTGCTTACCCATGCCCTGCGCGAAAAACAATGTAAAATTGGTTGACTTCGGTGGGTGCTCCATACGACAATACGGACGGACTGACGATCCGAAGGGAGGTGCGAGGGCCAGAACCATGACGGACTGCCCATCCACTCGACAAGTCGCGTCTGCGACAGCAAGCCGCTGCGAACACGAGGCATTTTCCGCCATGATTATTTCTTTCTATCCCGGTGTTCAGGCGGCTTGTTTGCTGCGCCGAGGTCACGTGAACGAAGCCGGCCGCCGAACCGAATGGTTTGGTTGCCGAGTAAAAACCTTCAGGTAGAGCGGGTCGGATCAATTCGTCGATTTGATTGACAAGGTGCATCGCCATGCATTTCACGTCGAGTCGCGTCCGCACTTCGGTCACCAGGAGCCGTTCCCGAGCTGGTTTTACGTTGATCGAGCTGCTCGTGGTCGTCGCGATCATCGCGCTGCTGATCAGCATCCTCCTGCCCAGTCTCAAGCAGGCGAGGGCACTGGCGATGCAGACGGTCTGCGCCGCCAACATGCGAAACCTCGGGGTCTCCCTGATCGATTACACGATGGAGAACAAGGGCTCGTTCCTGCGCTACGGCCGGCACACCGGCATTGCGAAGGGCGAGTTGTGGCGCAGCCCCGACATCGATGCGTATCTCAGGGGGCCGCTGGGCCTCGATCTGTCTGATACCACGCCGTACAGCAAGCTGCGCTTCGACACGCCGAAGTACATGATCTGCCCGGCCAATCCGAGACCGAACTACTACCGCGGTTCGTACGGCATGATCGCGGGGAGCGTCGAACTGGACCACGAGGGCAATCCCTACACGATCACGATGCAGCGTCTGCGTCACGCCGGCCGGCAGGCCCGGCGCTCGGTGGGCACGCCGATCCCCGGCCTGCTGCCCGCGCTCTGGGCCGAGCGGTACTCCAAGCATTCCGGCCTGCCAATGGGCCTGGCCCAGGGCACGCCCGAGTGGAACCACTGGGACGGCGACAGCGTGGACAAGATCGCCGGCGGCAACGTCGCCCGTGTGGACGGGTCGGTCGCCTGGTTCTCCCTTGCCGCCGACCCGAGTGACCCCGACGCGGCGGATCAGTACACCTACGGCTGGGTCAGCCCCGGGCCCTACGGCGAGTTCCTGCCGTCCAACGCCATCTACCCGCACGTCACCGCCGCGGGCAACGTGCGCAACGACGGCGTCACCCAGACCGGTCGCCGGTGGTCCATCTTCTACCAGGTCTTCCCCCGGAACTGACCAGGCCGGTCGATCAGTCCGTTGAACCCGGAAAGACCGCCACGTCGAGTCCCGGCAGGCGGCTTCGCACCGCCTCGGCAACATGTTCGAGCATGGCGTTGTCGACCGGCCCGACCCACGACTCGGTCGGCGGGCGGGCGATGGTGTGAAGCTGCACCTGCCGAATGCGGCCGCCGGCCTCGACGAGTTCGGCCAGCCGATCGACGTAGGCGGTCATCTCCGATTCGCTCATCGCCTCGCCGTGCATCTCGATCAGCAGCGTTTGAATCACCACGCCCCAGCGGATGCCCGCTTCGCGGAGGTTGCCCAGCACCCGGTCGAAGGGCATCGCGCAGCGGTCGACCTGCTTGAAATACGCTTCGGTCCCCGCGTCGAGCTTGGCCCAGATCTCCGCCCGATCTTCATGCAGCACGTCCAGCCCGCGCCGCACCGCGGGGCGATCCAGCAGCGTCGCGTTGGTCAGGACCACCAGTTTTACGTCGTGCAACTCGTGGCGATGCTTGATTTCGACCGCCGGGCGGCAGGCGTCCTCAAAGACCGGGCAGGCGGTCGGTTCGCCGTCGCCGGAGAAGGCGATGTCGTTCAGTCGGCGCCAGTCGTCGGGAACCTCGGCGAAGTGCGGGTCGGTCCACAACTCGCCGCTCGCGAGGAGTCCGAGCATCACGTCGAGTTCGCCGGCGAGTCGGTCAAGGTCGACATCGGTTCTCGCCGGCGGCCGGGAGCGGTCGACCTGGCAGTAGACGCAGCCGAAGTTGCAGACCTGGTCGACGTTGAGGTTGATGCCGACCGAGAGTCCGCGACTGCGCCGGCTGATCACGGGGTAGACGTAGTCGAAGTCGCGCCACTGCCGGGGATGGTGGGTGTGCAGACGGTGAAGGGGGGCTGGTTCGTCGGGGACGGACATGGGGCGATTATACCCCTGCCGCGGATGTCGGGTTCGACCGGCCGGTCATCAGGCGGCGGCGACGTTTTTGCGGCGGGCGGTGACGTACGCCGCGAGCAGCACGTGCTGAAGCCGGGGCAGACTCATCTGGTCGAGGAACTTGCGGTCGAAGTCAAGCGGGATGTCTTCGAAGGTCTCCAACTGCTCGATGCACTGACGCCGATTCATACGGGTGATCTGCTCGACCAACTGCTCGGTGGGAAGTGTCGGACTCATGTTCGCCTCGCTTCGAAACGGGCCTTCGGTGTCCACCCCAAGATTCATCGGCCACTGGGTTGAAGCGCTTTCGTGAACGGCGCCGGGAAAGCGTGCTTTATTCTCATTGGACGCGAGGCGCGGGCCGGCGGTTCTCGAACCGGGACGTTCGCTCGGCTCATCGTGTGGCGAGTCGGGACGTTGGGCGGATTCGCCGCGCCCGCAGAATCGCTACAGGCCTCACGCCCGGTAGCGGGGCGCCAACTCTCGTGCCGCCATGTGGTTACTGCGGCAGCGGTGATCGGCATCGGCGTTCGGCGCGCCGCGTGCCACGGTTCGGGCAACACGATTGAGAAGGAGACACGCCATGAGCAGCATCGCCTCAGTCAGCGGAGCCGGCGGGACCGCCGCCGTCAGCGGCGCCGCCGCGCCGACCTCGTCGCCCGGCGCCGCCCCGGCCGGCGACGCCACGCCCGGCCGCATCGGCAACCTCGACAGCGCCTACCAGGCCGCCGATCAGCAGATCGCCGCGAGCGCCGATCGCCTCGGCGAAGATCCGATGTTCCGCATGATCATGGCCATGCTCCTGCTCGGGGCCATGTCCGGTGAGAAAGAGGATGACGAGCAGAGCAACGGCATGGCCATGCTCGCCCTCGGGTTCATGATGGGCCAGTCCGGCGATGCGGGGATGGCCGGGGCCGGGGCCGGTCAGTCCGGCGCGGCGTACACCGCCGCCCCCGACGGCGGCGCGTCCGCCACGCCCGCCCCCGCCGCGACCGGCAGCACCCTCGACGTGATGGCCTGATTCGCGCCGCGGATCACCGCCGCCCCGTCGACCGCAAGGAAAGCTGGGCCCGGATCAATCGCGTGGGCTACTTCCTCGGGGCGTACTTGGTCTGCGACCACTCGGTAAGCTGGAGCAACCCCGTCAAGAGCTGGTACAGCGAAATGGCCTTCACCCTTCCGCCCTATCCGCCGTGATGCCGTCGCCTCGTCTCCGTCCAGGACTGCCGCGGTGATGAAGCTGCGATCATCAGTCAACCGGCCCCACCGTGATCCGCGAGCACATCATCGACCAGTCGCTGGTCAAGGTAGAGACCGGCGGCCTGCAACTGAGTGAGTAACGCTCTGACGTCGGGAACCACCCCATGTTTCCCCGCCCGCAGAACGATCCCAAGCGTCCCGATGCAAGGCACCGCCATCGCCCGTGCGGCACGACGCGCCAACGCATCATCCAGCACGACGCG
>CAYFQS010000091.1:9034-11492 GCA_964345245.1 uncultured Planctomycetaceae bacterium
GCACCGCCATCGCCCGTGCGGCACGACGCGCCAACGCATCATCCAGCACGACGCGTACCCGCTCGTATGCAAGACTGGTGGCGATGACCGAAGTTTCGCCCGATCCGAGACCCCATTGCCCCAATGCAGGTCCGGGCGTCGGATTCTCAACGACCTGTGGTATGGGTGAGGCGAGAAACATCCGCGCTGGATCGTCCGCTGGACCGGCTTCGATCTCGTCATGCACCGCACGCGGGACGAGAACCCGATCGCAGAGCTTTGGGATAATGTGCATTGCCCCCGCTTTCGCCAGTGCGATGAGAGGGGACGCGTTGAAAACCCACGTCTCACTCACCCCGCGCCTCCGCTCGGAGTTCTTCGATGGATTCCTGGAACGGGCTGACGCCAAAGCGGGAGAGGGCCAGGAGAAAATCGTGGCGTGACAGACCGGCGATCTCGGCAGCCCGCTCCTGTGAGATGCGCTGCACTTCGTACCATTTGACGGCCGCGGCCAATCGCATCTCCTGGGCGAAGCCCTCCGGGTCCTGCCGCAGACTCGCCAGCGTTTCGTCCGAGATGTCGAGCGTTGTCTGAACCATGGCGGCGTCTTCGTCCACGAGTGTCGCCCGGCTTCCTCATTGAAGCCAGCGCCAACTCGTCATAACCATTCTATCACAGCTCCGGTCCTCGCAGTGATCTCCCCCCTTACGCTTGGCGGTTCGCGCTTCGTCCGATAGACCTCGCCGCGCCGATTGGTCGATGCGGTCTGGTATCCTGCGGCCCATGCGGACCGACGAACTGGACTACGAACTGCCCGAGGAGTTGATCGCCCAGACACCGGCGGATCGGCGGGATGCGGCCCGGCTCATGGTCGTTGACCCGACGATCGACCAGGTCGACCATCGCGTGGTTCGCGACTTG
Source organism: uncultured Planctomycetaceae bacterium (assembly GCA_964345245.1). Classification (GTDB taxonomy): domain Bacteria; phylum Planctomycetota; class Phycisphaerae; order Phycisphaerales; family Zrk34; genus CAYFQS01. Next base: position 9,935 of record CAYFQS010000091.1, read on the forward strand.
CCGGAGATGCTCCGGCCGGGCGACCTGCTCGTGATCAACGACACGAAGGTCCTGCCCGCCTGTTTCCGGGCGGTGCGGCTCGACACCGGCGGGAAGGTCGACGGGCTGTTCCTCGAGACCCGCGACGATCGGACGTGGCACATCATGATCCAGTGCCGGGGCAAACCGGTGGTGGGTGAGCGGCTGGGCATCGTCACCCCCGATGAATCGTCCGCCGACCAGTTCCCGCACCAACTCGAACTGCTGTATCGCGAGCCGGCCGGCTCGTGGCTCGCCCGCAGGCACAGCGAGCTGAACACCGAGCAGTTGCTGGAGGCGGTGGGTTCGATGCCCCTGCCGCCGTACATTCAACGGCGGCGGGACGAGGGCGGCGGCGCGTTCGCCGCCCTCGATCGCCGGCGGTACCAGACGGTCTACGCCCGCCGTCCCGGCGCCGTTGCCGCGCCCACCGCCGGGCTGCATTTCACTGACGAACTGCTCTGCGAACTCGAAGCGGCGGGCGTCGAGATCGTCCGCCTCACCCTGCACGTCGGGCTCGGCACGTTCCAGCCGGTGCGGGCGGAAACCCTCGAAGCGCACGAGATGCATCGCGAGTGGTTCAGCGTGCCCGGCGAAACGCTCACCGCCCTGCGCCGGGCCCGCAATGAGGGCCGGCGGATCATCCCCGTGGGCACCACGTCGGTGCGGACGCTCGAGTCGCTGCCCGAGCCGCTGCCGGACGTTCCCGCCGGCGAGGCGTACACGGCGGAAACCGGTCTGCTCATCCAGCCGGGCTTCGCGTTCCGCTACTGCGACGGGCTGATGACGAACTTTCACCTCCCGCGCAGCACGCTGATCGCCCTCGTCGCCGCCGTCACCGGTCTCGAGCGTCTCCAGGCGCTCTACCAGCTCGCCATCGACCGGCGCTACCGTTTCTACAGTTACGGCGATGCGATGTTGATTCTCGGAAAGCGATGAAGCGATGCCGCGACGAGGGGATGTAAAGCTGGCGATGCCGTCACGGATCGCGAGAATCAACAACGTCGCAACGCAGCCACGCGCTTCTCACCGCCGTTCACGTACGTGCGGATTTTGCGTTTCGGATGTCGGTTTTTCTCTGTTACCTTTTGTCCATTGCTGTGTCAGCGAAAGAGAACAAACAACCCGAGGATGCGGCCCTGGTGGCCGCGGCGCAGGACGGAGACTTCGGCGCCTTCGCGACCCTTGTCGCCCGGCATGAGCAGCGACTGTACGCCCTGGCCATGCGGATCGTGCGACAACGGCAGGATGCCGAGGACGTGGTGCAGTCCACGCTCGTCTCGGCCCTCGAAGGCCTGGGCAAGTTCCGCGGCGAGGCGGCGTTCGGCACGTGGGTGCGACGCATCGCCACCAACAAGGCCCTGAACCTGCTGCGAAAACGCCGGGGCCTGCCGGTCGTGCCCAACGACTGCCCGGACGGGACGGACGATTGCCTGCCCAAGCCGGAGTATCTCGCCGACTGGCGCAGCGACCTCGCGTCGACGGTCGAGCAACGCGAGGTCGCTGCGCCAGTCGGCGAGATACTCCGGCTTGGGCAGGC
>CAYFQS010000092.1:0-2964 GCA_964345245.1 uncultured Planctomycetaceae bacterium
GGGGATCGTGCGAGCCGTGGATCATGAGCACCGGCGCGCGGACCGCCGCGAACGCGGCGGGATACTCGCCGGCCTCCTGGCGGCGAACCATGTCCCGCCACGTCTCGGCGTTGGCCCGCTCGTCGAAGGGCGGGGCGTCGGGGGCCGGGGCGTAGTCGACGGCGTCGTAGTCGTAGACGTTGCGGATCGCCTCGAAACGCTGCTGCATCGGCAGGGCGGCGATGCGGCGACGCGCCGCGTCGCCGAGGCGCTCGTCGACCGTTCGCTTGAACGCCGCCCGGCTGTCTGAATCGAAGGTCCCGCAGCTCACCAGCACAAGCGGAGCGGCGCGATCGGGACAGGCCGCGGCCCAGGCCAGGGCGAGCATCGCGCCCCACGAATGGCCCACCACGGCGAACCGCTCATCGCGGCAGTGCGATTCGACCACCGTCTCCAGATCGGCGACGTGCCGGTCGACGGTGAGCGGTTGCTCGGCGGCGGTGCGTTGCCACGGCTCAATCACGCCAAACGTATCGGCCAGCCCGCGGGCCACCGGCGCCATGTCCCCGAGCGCCCCGGGACCGCCGTGAACGACGAGGACAAGCGGGCCGGCATCGCCGTAGGTGCGAACGCGCATGGCCCGATGATAACCGGTTTGAAACGCGAAACCCGAATGAAATCCCAATGACGGAATGACCCGGAGGTCGGCGCGCCGCACGCCGGACGCACCCGCTATTGTGACATTCGGCATTCGGGCATTGATTCGGATTTCGAGTTTCGGATTTCGGCTTTCACCCTGCCTTTTGCCCCGTGTCCTCGCCGTCGGTATGCTGCCGGGTTCGACACAAGCCGAGAAAACCGCACACGGAGAAACCATGGACATTCGCAAGATCGGCGTGATTCTCAACGGCGTCACCGGACGCATGGGCACCAACCAGCACCTGATCCGCTCCATCCTCGCGATCATCAGGCAGGGCGGGGTGAAGGTGAGCGACGACCTGACGCTCATGCCCGAGCCGATCCTGACCGGCCGCAACGCCAACAAGCTGCGCCAGCTCGCCGATGCCCACGGCCCGGACGCGGTGGGCGGGCCGCTCAAATGGACGACTGATCTTGACGAGGCCCTGGCCGACGAAAGCAACGAGATCTTCTTCGACGCCTCCAGCACGCTGCTGCGGGGGCGGTTCGTTGAGCGCGGCGTGAAGGCGGGCAAGGCGATCTACTGCGAAAAGCCCACCGCGGTGACCGCCGACGAGGCGGTGCGACTGGCCAAGCTCTGCGACGAGGCGGGCGTGAAGAACGGCGTGGTGCAGGACAAGCTCTGGCTGCCCGGATTCCGCAAGATCGTACAGCTCCAGCAGCAGGGGTTCTTCGGCAAGATCCTCTCCGTCCGCGGCGAGTTCGGGTACTGGGTGTTCACCGGCGAGGTCGACGACCAGCCCGCCCAGCGGCCAAGCTGGAACTATCGCAAGGAAGACGGCGGCGGGATCATGGTCGACATGTTCTGCCACTGGCGGTACGTGATCGACAACGTGTTCGGCCCGGTCAAGTCGCTGGTCGCCTACGGCAACACCGACATCCCGCAGCGCCTCGACGAGCGGGGCGAGACCTACGACGCCACCGCCGACGACTCGGCCTACGCGATCTTCATCCTCCAGGACGGCACGGTGTGCCAGTTCAACTCCTCGTGGTGCACGCGCGTCCGGCGGGACGATCTGCTCACCGTGCAGGTCGACGGTACCGACGGCAGCGCGGTCGCGGGGCTCCGTGAGTGCTGGGTCCAGCACATGGCCGAGACCCCCAAGCCGGTCTGGAACCCCGACATCCCCCAGCCGATCGACTTCTTCGACGGCTGGCAGCAGATGCCCAACGCCACCGAGTATGACAACGCCTTCAAGATTCAGTGGGAACTGTTCCTGCGACATGTCGCCCTGGATGAGCCGTTCCGCTGGTCGCTGATGGAAGGCGCGAAGGGCGTGCAGCTCGCCGAACTCGGCCTGCAGAGTTGGGAAGGCCGCAAGTGGATCGACGTGCCGGCCCTGTGAGCACAGAAATAGCCGGGTCGCTACGCGACCCTGGAGGTCCCTGGAGATCGCCATGCCTGCATCTGAATTCACCGACCTCTCGCGACTCGCGATTCACACGATGACCAACAAGCCGTGGTCGTTGCGCGAATGTATCGACGCCTACGCGGGCCGTGGGATTCGCGGGATCAGCGTCTGGCGGAACGTGATGACCGAGACCGAGGGCGGCGTCTCGCCGAGTGAGGCGGCGAAGATGCTCGCCGACGCCGGGATGAGCGTGCCGGCCCTGGTGCGGGGCGGGTTCTTCCCCGCCACGAGCGGCGAGGCCCGGTCCGCGGCGATGGACGAGAACCGCCGCTGCGTCGACGAAGCCGCGACGATCGGCGCCGACCAGGTCGTGCTCGTGGTCGGCGCGGTGCCCGGTATGCCCCTCGAGGAGGCTCGCCGGTACACCGCGGACGGCATCGCCGCGGTCCTGCCGCATGCGCGGCAGCGTGGGGTGAAACTTTCCATCGAGCCCCTGCACCCGATGTACGCCGCCTCGAAGTCCTGCATCAACCGCATGGCCGAGGCTCGAGCGATCTGCCAGCAGCTTGGCGACGACATGCTCGGCATCGCGGTCGACGTCTACCACGTGTGGTGGGACCCGGACCTGGAGCGGGAGATTCAGCTCGCCGGCGAACAGGGTACGCTGTTCGGCTTCCATGTCTGCGACTGGCGGGTCGAGACCCGCGACCTGCTCACCGACCGCGGACTCATGGGCGACGGATGCATCGACATCCGGAAGATTCGCGGCTGGATCGAAGCCGCCGGCTTCACCGGCTTCAACGAGGTCGAGGTCTTCTCCACCGAATACTGGGCGATGGATCAGCATGAGTACCTCGACCGGATCGTCGCGGCGTACCGGGAGAAGACGTGAGGGGGAGGGAAAGGCAGGAAGGCACGTAGGCACGAAGGCACG
>CAYFQS010000092.1:3064-11269 GCA_964345245.1 uncultured Planctomycetaceae bacterium
GCGGACGCGACGCCCTTGCGATCCCCCTTGCGGGGAAGACGTGCGAGGTTGGCTACGGCGTCGCCGGGCCGGGGCCGGTCACCGGAGCACGCCGAATTGACCGCCGGGGGCTCGGTTCATACGCTACCGGCATGGTACTTCGGGCAAATCGAAAGATCGTGGTCGCGGGGCTGCTGCTCGCCGGACTGTGGCTGGGCGGTTGCGACGCCCTGCGGGCCCGGCGGGGGCCGACCGCGGAGGCGTTCGCCAACCGGGCGGAGATGTATCAGCGGGCGGGTCTGCTGGATTCGGCGCTCGTCGCTTTCGAGCTCGCCCTCGAGCAGAATCCGCGCATGGTCGGCGCCCGGGTGGGCATCGGCGACATCCACCACGTTCGCGGCAACTACCAGGCCGCGGCCACGCAGTACGAGACCGCCCGCCAACTCGAACCGCGGAACTTCAAAGCCAACTACAAGCTCGGGTTGATGTACCACCTGATGCAGCGGCTCAGCGACGCGGTGCCGGTGTACCTGACGGCGTTGACGATTCGGCCGACCGATTTCAAGGCGAACCTGAATCTCGCCACGGCGTACCTGCAGATGGACCAGCCGCAGCTCGGCCTGCCCTACGCCGAGGCGGCGGTGCGGTTGAACCCGCAGTCGCAGTCGGCCCGGGTGAACCTCGGGGCCATCTACGCCGCGATGGGCCAGTACGTACTCGCCATCGACGAGTACCGGGCGGCGATGGAACTCGGCGAGGTCGAACTCCGCATCGCGCTGAATCTCGTCGACGCCTTCGTCCGCGTCGGCCGATTCGAGCAGGCGGTGAACGTCCTCCAGACGGTGGTGCGAACCGATTCGTCCGCCATGGCGTACGAGCGGCTCGGTTACATCCACTTCAAGATGGGCCGCTTCGACGCCAGCCGCGAGACCTACGAGAAGGCCCTCGAAATCGACCCCGACAATCCCGCGGTGCTCAACGGTCTCGGGGTGAATCTCATGACCCGCTACCTGCAGGGCAAACGCGAGAACCCCAAGCTTCGCGACAAGGCGGTCGACTACTGGCGCCGGTCGATCCGCATCGAACCCGACCAGCAGCGGATCGTTGACCTCATCGCCCGCTACCGCAATCTCTGAGCGACCCGGCGGACCCTCCCATGCCCGATGTGAACGTGCTGGAGTGTTTTGAGAATCCGTGCCCCGATCGCGATTACGTGATCGAACACGTGGCGGAGGAATTCACGTCGGTCTGCCCGAAAACAGGCCACCCCGACTTCGGGCAGGTGCTTCTGCGCTACTGCCCGGACGCACGATGTGTCGAGCTCAAGTCGCTGAAGCTGTACTACCAGTCGTACCGGAACGAGGGCATCTTTTACGAGGCGGTGACCAATCGCATTCGCGACGACCTGGCGGAGTTGATGGCGCCCCGCTGGCTGGTGGTCACAACCGACTGGCGCGGCCGCGGCGGCATCCGGTCCCGCATCACCGCGACGCACGGCGACGTGCCGGGGCAAGCACTTGACAACTGAACGAGGCGCTTCGATCAGAGCCGCCTCTGTGCAGGCGGTCTTCCCGCACCGCGTGAACTGTGGGCGGGAACTCAGCTTCCGCTGAGCGCTTCGTCGACGGCGGCGAGTTCCTCGTCGGTGAGCGGGGCGGCTTCGGCGACCCCGGCGTTTTCCTCGATCTGGCTCACGCGGCTGGCGCCGATCAGGGCGCTGGTCACCGCCGGATCGCGGAGCACCCACGTCAGGGCGAGTTGGGCCATGGACTGACCGCGCGCCCCGGCGATCTCGTTGAGCTTGCCGATCTTCCCGACGACCTCTTCGGAGACCGCTTGCTTGCCGAGGGCGGTCTTCGGCCGGGCGGCGCGGGAGTCGGTCGGAATCCCGCCGAGATACTTCTCGGTCAGCAGGCCCTGGGCGAGCGGGCAGAAGGCGATGATCCCGAGCCCGAGCCGGCGGGTCTGCGGCGAAACGTCATGCTCCACCGCATCGCGGTTCAGCATCGAGTACTTGGCCTGGTGGATCACCAGCGGCAGCTTCAACTCGCGGGCAAGATGCGCCGCCTCCACCGTCGCGGCGCCGTGGTAGTTGCTGATCCCGGCGTAGACGGCCTTGCCGCTGCGGACGATCTGGTCGAGCGCCGTGATGGATTCGGCGATCGGCGTGTTCGGATCGAAGCGGTGATGGTAGAAGATGTCGACGTAGTCGAGTCCGAGCCGCTCGAGCGACGCATCGCAGCTCGCGATGAGGTATTTGCGGCTGCCCCCGTCGCCGTAGGGCCCGGGCCACATCCGGAAGCCCGCCTTGGAGGAAATGATCAGCTCATCGCGGTGGCCGGCGAACTGCTCGGCGACGATGCGCCCGACGTTCCGCTCGGCGCTGCCCGGCGCCGGGCCGTAGTTGTTCGCCAGATCGAAATGCGTGATCCCCAGATCGAAGGCCCGGAAGAGCATGTGGCGCATCTCTTCGCGGTCGGCCTCGTCGCCGAAGTTGTGCCAGGCGCCCAGCGAGATCGCGGGCAGCTTCAGCCCGCTCGTTCCGCACGGCCGGTAGGCCATGCTCGCGTATCGTCTGTCTGAGAACGTCATGCGAGGGGCATCCTTTCCAGTGGTCAGCGGTAGAGTTCATGCGCCCGGATGTAGTCGAGGATCGCCTCGGGCAGTGCTTCGTGAACGCAGCGATCATCGTAGCGCCCCTCGCTCAGCAGTTGTCGGAGCCGTGTGCTCGACACGTCCATCTGCGGCACGTTGACCACCCGCTTCGCCCACGGCAGTCCCTGATCGTCCGGCAGATCGTCCGGCAGCTTGGCGAGCAGGTCATCGACGGTCTCGTTCGGCGGGCGCAGCATGACGAGCGGTTCGGCGAGTTCGAGGATGCGATGCGGGTTCTTCCATTCATAGAAGATCGCGGCCATGTCCGCCCCGATGAGCAGTCGCATCTCGACCGACCGCGGCAGGCGGTCGCGCAGGCGCTCAAGTGTTTCGACGGTGTAATGCGGCCCCGGCGTCTGCAGTTCATGCATCTCGATGGCGGCCCCGGGGGTCTCGCCCAGGCCGAGGCGGAGCATCTCGAGACGATGCTCGCCGGGCGTCAGCCGACGATCACGCTTGTGCGGCGGCCGGCCGCTGGGTACGTACAGCACGCCGTCGGCATCAACGGCGTCGGCGGCGTGAAACGGCAGCGACAGGTGCGCCCGGTGGGGCGGGTCGAAGCTCCCACCATAGACGAGCAATCGCCGGGCTGTCTGGGGGTCGAACATGGGGGTGCCGGGGGCCTTGCGCGGCTCAGCCGTCCTCCCGCAGCATGGGATCGTCGAACAGGCGAAGGCGCGGCGTCCGGCGTCCGGCGGGGCGGGACTGGCGCGGCTCGGTCGTCGTCGGCTCGCTTGTCGATGACCGGGCCTGCTGCTCCGGCGGGGCGTCGAGGTCCGCGAGAATCTGCTTGGCCAGGTCGCCGCATTGCAGCAGCAGCGATTCCGCGGCGCGCGGACGGTCCTCGAGTCGGGCGAAGCCCGCCTCGGAGAGCAGACAGCTCAGCCGCGCCAACCCGAAGCGCTGGTAGGTGCCGAGATCGCCGGACTCGGGCCCGTGAATGCACTGACCGAGCATTCCGCTGACGCCGCCGGGCAGCTTCTCGAGGGCGTCCGCGGTCGCCGCGTTCAGTCGCTGCAGCAATCGCGGCAGGGGCAGTTCGCCTTCGAGGAGATTCAATCGGGCGTTGAGGGCGACGAAGTCGCCGGCCGCCGCATTCTCCGCGGCGGCGCGCAGGTGGCGCGGCAGCAGATCGGCGACGAGGCGGCCCACGTCGGCCGACGTCTCCCACGCCGCCCAGCGGTTGAGCCGCTCGATCTCCGCCGCGTTCACTGCGATGTCCCGGGTCCGCTGCACGAGTTCGAGAAGCCGGCGAACCTGCAGCAGCTTCTCGCCGGCAAGGGTCGGGTCTTCCCCGTCCGCCCAGGCGGTGGCCCACTGGCCCCGCAGGGAGGCGATCTGTTCCAGCAGCGGCGCCCGGGTCTGACCGAGCATCCGCCCGAGTCGGCTGTCGGCGTCGGGCAGTTCCGGCTCGAGGGGCAGCTCGCCGAGCAGGCCGATCTGCTTCTCGAATTCCGCCAAGGCCCCGCCCGCCCCCTCACGCGTCGCGGGGTCGAGCAGTTCCTCGGCAAGCTTGCGTAACTGCCCGTACACGCCGCGCGATGCGGCGCGATTGCGGGCGCTGATCCGGCCAAGCCATTGCGGCACGCGGTTCAGCCGCTCCATCCACGCGACCCGCTCTTCCAACGTGTCCACCCGCTGGGTCCATTCCGGCCGGCTGGCCGCTTGCGGCTGCCGGCGAAGTTCGCCCAGATCCGCCAGCAGTGACTGCTCCAGCGTGTCGTACTCGCGCTTCAGCAGGTTGAGTGAGCGGCGGATATCGACCGGCAATTCCGCCCGCGCGAACTGTCGCACGTCGGTCAGCACCGCGGTGATCTCGGCGAGCAATTGCAGCAGTGGGTCGAACTCGCCGAGGTTCCGCCCCGGTTCGTGGGCGTTGAGGGCCACGGCGAACAGGGACTGCAGGTGCTCGGCGCTGAACTGCATCCCGGCGAGTTCGTTCATTCGCTCCACGATGGGGCGAAGCTGGACGAGATAGTCCAGCCGCTCCATGCCCGACTCGCGGGTCCGCGGGTCCTTGAACAGCAGCACGGCGGTGTGCAGGGCCTCGCGGAACTGCTCGGCCGTCGCCGGGGCCAGCCATTTCGCCTCATCAAATGCTTTCGCCACGCCGAGCGCCTGGTCGACGCGCCGGTAGAACTGCTCGACCTTCGGCCGCAGATCGGGCTGCCGCCACCCGTTGACGAGCATCTCGGCCACGTTGAGCAGTTCCGCCTGCGACTCATCATCGAGCGGGGCGGGTTCGATGCGGGAGCGCAACTGCCGCAGTCGTTCGAGATCGACCGACTCGCCCGCCGTCGGTTCCGAGCGACCACGCAACGCCTCACCGTCGGGCCAGGCATCGACCGGCTCCGGCTCGCCCAACGCCACGGCCAGCTTCGCCAGCGGCTGGAGCAACTGTTTCAGCCGATCATCGAGTGGCCGCGATTCGACCGCCCGCAGTTCGCCGGTCTGCCGCTGTCGCTCGTTGAACTTCTTGAGGGCCTCGCCGATGCGGAGCAGCCGCTGAACCGGTGGCGGGTCTTCGCCGTTGCCGTCCATCGCGGCGCGAGCCATGTCGGTCACGCGGTTCATCCGTTCGTCGAACGCCTCGAGGTGATTGGCGATCGTATGGCCGTAGAGCCCGGCCACGGCGCCGCGCTGCGGGTTGGACCGGGCGGTTTTGAGCAGATCGCGGGCGATGATCCGCAGGTTTCGCGAGGCCTCGATCCCGGCGCGCTCGACCTTCTCCGCCCGCCGCAGCCGCGAAATCTTCTCGGCGATTTCGCGTTCGACCTCGTCGATCCGTTCGCTGATGAACTCGATTTCCGACGGTTGCTCGGTGAGCATCTCGTCTTCGAACAGTTGCTGCGCCCGGCCCGGGGGCCCGTGCGACAGCAGCATCATCGGGGCGAGGAGGATGGCGGTCAGCGTGCGTGAGGTCATGGGCTTCAACTTCAGGCGGGCCGGGGCATGCGGGTTCGGGCGAGCAGTCGACGGTACAGATCCTCGAGCTGGTCGACCATGGTGGCCGCGTCGAATCGCTCGGCACACAGGGCCTGACCGCGCCGGGCCAGTCCGTCGGCTTCGGCGGGATGGTCGACCATCCAACTCACCGCCTCGGCCAGGGCCGACAGATTTCCGGTGGGCACCAGCCGGCCGGTCCGTCCGTCCCTGCACACTTCGCCGGCCCCGTCACCATCATAACTGACCACGGGGACGGCACAAAGCATCGCCTGGACCACCGCCCGGGGCAAGCCCTCGCGATAGCTCGGATGCACGAGCACGTCCATGGCCTGGATCATGGCGGGGATGCGGTCCGGCGGCAGCAGGCCGGTGAGAATCACGCGGTCGCTGAGTCCGAGCGACCGGATGCGCTGCTGCAGGCGTTTGCGCCACCAGCCGTCGCCGACCCAGAGCAGCCGCAATCGCCCCCGGCTCCACAGCAGCGGCGACAGGGCGTCGAGCAGGTCGTCGTGCCCTTTGAGTTCGGCCAGCCGGGCCACCGTCCCGATCGCGATGTCGTCGTGACGCAGCCCGAGCCGATTACGGATGTCGGTGCGCTCGTCCCTGGCTTCGAGAAACGTCTCGACCTCCATGCCGCTGTAAACGGTCTCGTACTGACTCGGGTAGCCGATGCGAGCGGCGAGGGCCTGGCGGGTCATGGCGTCGGCGACGCCGGCGATCCGGTGGCAATGTCGGGCGGCCCAGCGCTCGGCCGTGACGTACACGTAGTTCTTCAACGCCGACTGGTACGGATGGAACGCCAAGCCGTGAATCGTGTGCGCCACGGCCGGCACGCGCTCGGCCCGGGCGGCGGCCCTGCCGATGATCCCCGCCTTTGACGAATGGGTGTGCACGACGTCCGGCCGCACCCGCCGGATCAACGCGCGGCACTGTCGATAGCACCGCCAGTCGGCGAGGGGGCGAACGGCGCGGATCATGTGCGGCAATTCGACCAGTTCGTATCCGCCCTGTCGGGCACGGGCCAGCAGCGACCCCTCGGGGCCGTAGATCGGCCCGTAGGCGAGCGTCACCTCGTGTCCGCGCTCGTGCAGGCCCTCGCAGGTGAGCACGGTGTTCTCCTGCGCCCCGCCGAGGATCAGTCGCGTGATGAGGTGAAGGATCTTCATGCCGGTCGCCGCCCGGCATCATAACACGGCGGGCCGGCGATTCAGCGAGGCGTGGAACATGACCTCGGCGCGCCCTCGCTTCAGCGAGGCGTGGGTAAACCCACGTCCCCTCCCGCACTCGCTTCAGCGAGGCGTGCATGTCGCGGTTAACTGAACTCGATTTCCAGCAGTGAAAAATCATCCGCGAAATGTTCTGCGTTCTGCCACCGGCGGACGTGCTCGACGGCGTGATCCAGCCGCGGTGTGCCGTTGGCGGGCGGTTCGCACAGCAGCTTGACAAACTCGTCGTACCCGAGCATGCGCCCATCGGGGTCGGGTACTTCGAAGACGCCGTCGCTGAATACGTACAGCCGCTGGTCCGGCGCGAGCTCGATCACATCGTTCTTGTACTCCGCGTCTTCCTTCACGCCGATCACCATGCCCTGGCTGCGAAGGGGCGTGGAATCGTGCCCGTGGCCGGAAACGAGCACGGACGCGGGATGTCCGGCCCCGGCCCAGTGGAGCCGCCGATCCGAACGGTGGCACACCCCGCACCAGATGGTGAAGAACTTCCCGCCGTGTTCGTCCATGGGGAACGCGCGGTTGAGTTCCTCCAGGATCGTGCGCGGGCAGCCGCGGCAGTCGCTGGCCAGGGCCTGCGAGCGGAGCATGTTGATCACGGAGATCGAGAGCAGGGCCGCCCCCGTGCCGTGACCGGTGACGTCGAGCAGGTAAATCGCGAGTCGATCGTCGTCGAGCCAGTGATAGCCGAACGCATCCCCGCCGAGCTGGGAACAACTGAAAAAACGCCAGTCGGTGACCAGTTCGCCATTCAGTCGCTCGGGCAGCAGCGATCGCACGTAATCCGCCGCCTCGGCGAGTTCCTCGGCCAGGCGGTGCTGGCTTCGGACCAGGGCGTTCTTCGTGTCCAGCAACTGCCGTTGGGCGTGGATGAGGTCGACCAGCCCAAGCTCACGCTCGACGAGGTGGCCGAACTCCCGCAGCACCGCGGCCTGCGAGGCCGACAAATCCCGCGGCTTCGTGTCGGCCACGCACAGCGTGCCCACGTTGCGGCCATTCGGCCCGGTCAGCGGCACCCCCGCGTAGAAGCGCAGCCCCGGCTCGCCGATCACCAGCGGGTTATCGCGGAACCGCTCGTCGGCCTGCGTGTCCGGCACGATCAGCGGTTCGTGCTGCAGGATCGTGTGACCGCAGAACGAGATGTCGCGGTCGGTCTGGCACTGCTGCAGGCCGATCTTCGACTTGAACCATTGCCGCTCGGCATCGATCAGCGCCACGTATGCAATCGGCGTGGCGAGCACGCTCGACGCCAGTCGCGTGATGCGGTCGAAGCGCTCCTCGCCAGGCGTGTCGAGGATGTTGAGGGCCCGGAGTTCGGCCAGTCGTTCGGCTTCGTCCGGGACGGTGGGGGCCAGTTTCATAACACGCTTTCTAGTCTCCGTCGCCCGCCGGAACATCG
>CAYFQS010000093.1:0-11165 GCA_964345245.1 uncultured Planctomycetaceae bacterium
GCCTTCGAGGATTTGGACCTGCTGGCGCCGCATCTCGACGTCGACACCATCCGGCGGCCCGCCAGAATCGCTCCGCCGAAGGGTTCTCTTCGTAGATGAAGCAGTGGCACTTCTCGATGCCCGCGGCCTGGAGCGCCTCGAGGCAGTGGTCCACGAGCTGCCGCGCCAGCCCCTTCCGCCGCACTGATTTCGCCACCGCGAGATGGTGCAGATAGCCGCGCCGCCCGTCGTGGCCGCACAGGGCGACCCCGACCATGTCAAAGCGATAGCGGGCGACGAAGCTCATGCCGGGATTTCGCTCGAGATAGCGGGCGATGTTCTCCCGCGAGTCGGCGCTGCTGAGCCCGATGCCGAGGGTGCGCTTCCAGAGCGTGTACACCTCGTCGTAGTCGTCCAGCGTCATTGGGTGGATGTCGAATTTCATCGCTCGCTCATGCGCCGGCTATTGGAGAATGCGGTCCCAGCGGCGACGGTTCCAGGCGATCTTCTCGGCCGGGGTCATCTTGCTGAAGTCGGGTTGGCCGTGGTCGCCGATCGCGTTGGCCGTCTTGTCGCCGTTGCCGCTCGCGTCCGGTTTCGCCCCGTCGACTCCCGCCGCGGTTCCGCCGCTTCCGCCGTAGGCGGTGTCGCGCCGGGTCGACTTCAGGTCGTCTTCCAGCTTGCGATAGGGCTGTACGCCGGCCTTGTGCAGGTGGTCGTGGTACGATTTCACCGCCTCCGCGGGATCGGTGATCTCGCCGTCCGCGATCCAGCGCAGGTGCCGGATGAAAGACGACTGGTGTTCGCTGTGGTTGATCATGCGGCCGTAGAGAGCGGCCCGGGCGCCGTGCTTCCTCGCCTCGGCGAGTTGGTGGAACGCATCGTACGTCGTGCCCGACGATCCGCCGAGGATGCTCGGCAACAGCGTGCGGTCGTACGCCGCGAGTTGCTCCATCGCCGCCGGTCCGTGGTAGGCGATCTTCAGGAAGATCGGTCGGCCCTTGCCCACCACGCCCGCCAGCGTCCGGGCGATCATATCGTTGATGAATCGCCCGAGATCGGGGATCGGCGCCTGCGGCGCGTTGGGATCGAACACCTCGAGGAAGTGGCGGAAGCCCTTGCGCTCCGCCTCGATGCGGAACTGCCGATACGCCTCCAGCGTGGCCAGGTCGCGCTGCAGGTCGTTGTTGAACGTCACCGAGTAAAGTCCGAGATCGGCGCCCAGGTAGCGCTCGTGCGGTTCGCAGCGGTCCTTGCCGCACATGATGTGGTCGATCGTCGCGGTGCGGAAAGGCCGGCTCGGCTCGGCCGGGTACACCCCGCCCATCGCCAGGTGAATGTCCGTGGTGTCGTTGGCCCGGGCGGCGGGGGTGACGGCGCTGTCGGCGAAAAGGCGCTCGTGAATCGAGAGCTGTTCGTTTGTCGACGCGCTCATGAGCATGATGTCCACCAGTCCCTGCCGCACGTTCTCTCGAATGAGCCGGCGATACTCGGCGAGGGTGCGGAATCGTCCTTCCTGACCGTGATATTCCGGGCTCTGACCGGGCGCCGCCATGCCGTAGGCCATGTCCGCGTCCTTCGCGTCGGCGAGGATGAAATCGTTCACCGAGGGGTCGCTCAGAATGCGGTGGAGCTTCGTGTCCAGCGTCTTCTCGGTCGCCATGGCTCATCCGCCTCACGGGCGCATCGCCCATTGCTCGGTCGTCAATGCAGCCAGCGGCCTTCCTGGATTCGCCGCTTGAGCAGTCGCCGCAGTTCGCCCGCCGTGTCCGGGTCCGTCTCGGCGATGTTGTGCAGTTCCTCCGGATCGTCCTGCATGTCGTAGAGCTCGTCGATGTCGTTCATGTTGTTGACGAACTTGTGCCGCCGCGTTCGCACGCAGTGGAACCGCGGCATCATGGTGTAGATGAAATCGCGATGCTCGTGGGTCTGGCTCCGGAGGACGGGCGAAAAATCGCGGGCGTCGAGGTTCTCCTGCGGCGGCAGGCCGGCCATGGCGCAGATCAACGGATTGATGTCGATCAGCTCGATCATCGCGTCGCTCGTGCGCCCGCCTTCGATGCCGGGCCCGGCCACGGCCAGCGGCACGCGGATCGACGGGTCGTAGGCGAGCTGCTTCTCCCACGTCCCGTGGTCGCCGAGGTTCTCGCCGTGATCCGACGAGAAGATGATGTAGGTGTTGTCGAGCTCGCCACGGGCTTCGAGGGCCTGGAGGATGAACCCGACCTGGTCGTCGATGGCTTCGATCGCCCCGCAGTAGTGCCGGCGGGCCTTGGCCACGTCTTCGGCCTCGGCGGGATCGTAGTGGCCGCTTGCGCCAAGCCAGGCCGGCTTGCCCGTCAGGTCGGCGTCGATCGCCGGGGGCATGTCCATGTTCTCGTACGGCTCGACGTATTTCGCCGGCGGATCGAAGGGATCGTGCGGCCCCACGAAGCTCACGAACAGGTGCCACGGCGCGTCGCGCGGAATCTCTTCCAGCCACTGCACCGACCGCTGGCCGATCCACGTGTCAGCGAACAGCTCGTCCGGCAGGATCGACGGGTAACTGGCCTCGGGGAAACTCACCGACGAGCGATAGCGGTAGTCTTCGTGCAGCTTGGCCTGCAGCCCACGATCTTCGAGAAGCTTGGTGTAAGGCCCGAAGGCGGTGGGGCGGGTGCCCGCGGCCCACTTGCCTTCGGTCTCGACGGGGTGGGTGAAGCCCCACACGTAGTTCCGGGGCAGGTCGCCGGCGAGTCCCGGCGGGCCGCCGGTCTTGGCGAGGTCGAGCTTGCCCACGGCCCCGACACGGTAACCGTAGTCGCGAAGCCGTTGGTAGTACGTCGTGGTGCTGCGGTGCAGGTAACTGTCGTTGCTGTTGGAGGCGATGCGACCGGCCTGCATGCCGGCGGCGAGGGCGATCCGGGCGGGGGCGCAGATCGGGCAGCTTGTGTAGCAGTGGTTGAACGCCACGCCGCGCGCGGCGATGCGGTCGATGTTCGGCGTCCGCGGCGGGCCGCCGGCGTAGCCCACGTAATCCCAACGCTGCTGATCGGTCAGGACGAACAGGATATTCGGTTGCTTGCTCATGATGGCAGATGGATCTCCAGTGTTCTGACCACCGCCTCCGCGCACGTCTGCCTGCCCGCGTCGGACAGATGCAGGTCGTCCTCGGAAAGCAGCCGGCCCGGGTCGGTCCGCACGGCTGCGTTGAGGTCGTTGATCGCTACGCTCTTGCGTTCCATGAACGCGCGGGCGGCGGCGTTGTAGGTGTCGATCTCGTCGTTCCTCCACGACCACTCCCGGCCGGTCCAGTCCGCCCCGTCCCGCACGGGCGTGGTCAGGGCGAAGATCACCCGCCCGGCCTCGAGCGTTTCCAGGCCTTCGAGAATGAACCGGAGGTTGGTGAGGTAGTCGTCCAGCGAGAACTGCTTCGGCCCGCGACGTTCGCAACGACCGACATCGTGGATGCCGTTGTTCCAGTGGACGATGTCCGGGACGCCGAACTTTTCAACCCAGAAGCCCAGGCGTTTCAGCGTGTAGAGCGCGAACTGTCCGTTCTCCGCCGGGCCGACCACGTCCGCACGGTCGGCGAGCATCTCGGCGACGATGGGCTGATAGCTCATCCGGATCGAATCGCCGAGCAGCATGATGCGCGGTCGATCGGCCATGGGCTATCCCACCTTGCTCCAGGTCTGTTCGAGCGCGCGGGCGCTGGACTGCAGGCCCGACTGTTCCTTGGGCCACAGTTCCGGTTCGTGATAACCGATCACCCCGCCGCGGCCGACGATGGTCGGAATGCTCATGCACACCTTCCGTGCCCCGTATTGGCCGGACATCTGCGTGCTCACGGGCAGCACCTGCCGCCTGTCGAGGGCGATGGAGTGGATGACCTCGGCGATGCTCAGGCCGACGGCGTAGCCGGCCCCGCCCTTGCCGCGGATCACCTCGGCGCCCGAGCCCTTCGTCCGCGTGAAGATCTCGTTCTGCTCGTTGGGCGACAGAAGCTTGGTCAGGTCCATGCCGGCCACGGTGGCGCTGGACCAGATGGGCGTCATGGTCTCGCCGTGCTCGCCGAGGATCAGGGCCTTGACCTGCGTGGCGGGCAGGCCCTTCGTCTCGGCGATCATGGATCGGAAGCGGGCGGTGTCGAGCACGGTGCCCAGCCCGATCACCTGCCGCGCCGGCCAGCCGAGATACTCGATGGCCAGGCGCGTCAGGATGTCCACGGGGTTGGACACGACGTGGATGATCGCGCCGCCGCTCAGCCCGGCCGCCCGCAGTTCGTCGAGGATGGCCTTGAAGATCGAGACGTTGCGGTTGATCAGGTCGAGGCGGGATTCGTCCGGCTTCCGCCGCGAGCCCGCGGTGATGCACACGACGTCGCTGTCGGCGATCCCGGAATAGTCCCCGGCGTGGATGCGCTGGTCGCCGGCGATCGACGCGCCGTGCAGCAGGTCCAGGGCCTCGCCCGAGGCGCCCTCGGCGTTGACGTCCACCAGGGCGATTTCGCTCACGATGCCGGCGCACTGCAGGGCGTAGCCGGCATTGGAGCCCACGCGCCCCGCGCCGCCGATGATGCTGACTTTCATGGTCGTATCTCCAGTCATTCGGTCGATCCCCGAGTGGGACCGATGCCCGGTCACTTGCTCGCGTCAGCCATGATCTGATCGGTGATGGTCTGCACGAGCGTTTCGAACTCGTCTTCGCTGGGGGCGCTGCGGGTCTGCTCGACCGGCCCGCCGTTCGTCTGGCACACCGCGCCGGTGGGGATCACGTCGTAGGTGGCGAGGAACTGCTCGTTCACCTCGCCCACGCAGCCTTCGGGAGCGCAGCTCAGCCGCGGATCGGAGAAGCCGAACTTCTGCTTCACCTGCAGCAGCTCGGTCATCTGCTCCGGATTGAGCACGTTCGGCCGGCTGCCGAGCTGGTGTGTCAG
Organism: uncultured Planctomycetaceae bacterium; assembly: GCA_964345245.1. Lineage (GTDB taxonomy): Bacteria > Planctomycetota > Phycisphaerae > Phycisphaerales > Zrk34 > CAYFQS01. The sequence goes on from CAYFQS010000093.1 coordinate 4,898, forward strand.
CAGCAGGAGCCGGCAGTACGCGTCGAGGATTTCGAGCTTATAGTATGCGCCGTTCAGGTCGGCATCGAAGCTCACCGACCCGTGATTGCCCATGAGCACGCTGTTCGTCTCGGGCTTGATCAGCTTCACGATGCTCTCGGGCAGTTCGGGCGTCGAGGGCGTGGCGTACTCCGCGGTGGGCACCCGGCCGAGGAACACTTCCGCCTCCGGATGGATGCCTTCCGGAAGCGGCACGTTGCAGATGGCGAACGCCGTGGCGTGCGGCGGATGGCTGTGGATCACCGCCTTGACGTCCGGGCGATGCTTGTAGATCGCCAGGTGCACGAGAATCTCGCTCGTGCGACGGTACTTCGTGTTGCCATCGACCTGGTTGCCTTCCATGTCGCACACGAGAATCATCTCGGGCTTGAGAAAGCCCTTGCTGATCCCGGTGGGGGTGCAGAGCACGCGGTCGTCGCCGATGCGGACCGAGTGGTTGCCCTCGTTCCCGGCACAGAATCCCTTTTGCCAGATGCGATGGCCGATCTCGCACATTTCCTGTTTCAGTTGCCAGACCTGTCCGGTCATGTCAATTCTCCTTTCCGCGGATGCGGGAAGTTGGCAGACGCATTCTGTTGGTGCCCGTGGTCATTCGGCCTCCGGGAGTTCGGCGAATTCGGGGGCGATGCTTACGCGGTCCAGGATCGCCGAGCAGTAAGCGTCCAGGGGCACCTTCTCGGGATGGAAGGGCATGCAGGCCTCGCGGCCTTCGCTGACCGCGATGAGCTCGCCCGCCCCGGCGCCGAGTTGATCGAAAACGATCAGCGACTCGGGCATGGGCGAGGTTCGCGGCACGCACTCTTCGGCCTGCCGCACGCCCGCCGCGTCCAGCGCCTCGCAGATCAGAAACCGCCCGGGCGGCAGCTCCGGAAGCTGACGGTTGCAGATCACGGTGCCGAGCACGCGGGCGATCCTCATCGGCCCACCTCCTGCAGATCGCGCACGACCTGCGGCAGGCGGGGGCGGGGCGTGGTGACGAACCGCTCGACCATCGCCCGGATCGCGTTCGGCGACTGATGCGGATACTCGACGATGAGCACGTTGGCGGCGAGTGAGCGGATGCCCTCGCGCACCGCCTCGTCGCAGGTGCCGAGGATCGCTCGCAGATGCCCGCAGCGGTTGGCGTAGCAGGCCGACTTCGCGCCGCACTTCACCAGCAGTATCCCGCCGCTGAATCGCCCGGCCCGGACACCGGCATTCAGGTCCGTCACGACCTCGCGCACCGCGTGTGCCGAGTCGCCCACGTTCGGCCGGGTGATCACTTGACGCCACTGTTCGGTGATATTGTCGGCAGCGGGACATCGGCCTTCCGACCACCACAGCCACCGACCTCGCGGCTGGGCGATGGGCACCGCCTGGCCGCTGGAATGGCTGACGACCCGTTGCACCTCGAGCTTCCGTTCCTTGATGCAGTCCTGGGCGAGCGGGGTGAGCCGGGCGTCCGGAGCGAGGCGGACGGTGTCGGTGGTAAGCGATTCAAGCTGTCGGGCGGTGACGAAACCGGAGAGTAGCGGCGGGGCGGGGTTCGCCGGCTGTGCGGGGAGCGGCCGCGGGCCGGGCGTCGGTTCGACGCCGTTCACGCCGCCGGTCCGGGCCGGCGATTCGGAGCCGACCGTCCGGGCCCCGGAAGGGGCAGGGTCCGCGGTCCGTCGGCCGCGGAGTTCGGGGAACTTCGAGTAGTCGCCCGTGCAAGCGCCGATGGGCGGGCGCACCGAGGCGGCCCCGGCCATGCGCTCGGCCAGCGCCGCCATCACTTCGTCGGCGATCTGCTGCACGAGTTGTCGGTCCACGTCCGCCATGGGCGGGGCTGCTCCGTTACTTGCGGTCCACGATCCCGAGCACGAACCATCGGATCGGGCTGGTGTTGTCGTTGACTTTCTCCCGCGTGCCCAGCCCGTCGGAGCAGACCATCACGAGGTCGCCCGCCCCGGCGCCGAGCTGATCGATGGCCAGCACCGGATCGCCCGACCAACTGCCGTCGACGTCGAGCTTCTGACAGATCAGCAGCTTCTGCCCGGCGAACGACGGGTGTCGGACGGTGGTCGTGGCCCGGCCATGTACTTCGGCCAACTGCATCGCGTGGGCTTTCGAGGTCAGACGAACCGCAGGGCGTGGCTCACCGCGCCCCGGCGGAACCGAGTGAAGGTCATCGGGTTGGTGATCCCTTCGCCGGTGGGGGTGGCGATGGAGTAGCTGGGATAGCCCTCGCCGCCCACGCCGAGCCCCGCCGTCGAGGGGCCGTTCGCCACAAAGATCGTCGTGTTCATCACGCGACCCATGCGGGTGATCGTTTCGAGGTTGTTCGAGTGGATGATCGCGGTGTGGCCGAAGCCGTGCTCGTGCTGGATCGCAAGGTCGATGGCCGTATCCACGTCCGGCACCCGCACGAAGGGCACGAAGGGCATCATCTGCTCTTCGGGGACGAAGGGGTTGGACTCATCGGTCTCGCCGAACACGAGTTCACACGTCGCCGGGGCGCTGGCGCCGGCGGCCTCGGCGAGCACCGCCGCGTCCTTGCCGATGTACTGCTTGGCCACGTGAATGTGATCGCCTTCGGTCTCGAAGGCGACCTCGGTGAGCCGATCGACCTGCGCGGGTTCGAGCTTCACCGCCCCGGCCCGTTCCATGGCGGCCATCATCTGCTCGAACACCCGCTCCACGACGAACACTTCCTTCTCGCCGATGCACAGCAGGTTGTTGTCGAACCCGCCGCCCTGGATGATCGACTTCGCGGCGTGGTCGAGGTCGGCGGTCTCGTCGACGACGACCGGCGGATTGCCCGGTCCGGCGACCACGGCCCGCTTCGGCTGCTTCATCGCCGCCCGCGCCACGCCCGGCCCGCCGGTGGCGGCGAGCAGTGGAACGCCTTCGTGACGGAAAATCTCTTCCGCCGTGCGAAGCGTCGGTTCGGTGATGATGCAGATCAGGTTGTCGATGCCGAACTCGCGGGCGATGGCTTCGTTGTAGACCCGCACCGCCTCGGCCCCGCACTTCGCCCCGCTGGGATGCGGGTTGATCACCATGGAGTTGCCCGCGGCGAGCATATTGATCGCGTTGGCGGTGATCGTCGGGATCGAGTGGGTGCTCGGCGTGATCACCCCGAGCACGCCCCACGGCGCCATTTCGTCGAGCGACACGCCCTCGTCGCCGCTGTGGGCGGTCGTCTGCAGGAACTCGACGCCGGGAATCTCGGCGAGCAGCTCGAGCTTCGCGACCTTGTGGTCGAGCCGGCCGAGCTTCGTCTCGTCGAACTCGAGCTTGCCCCACGGCTCGGCGTTGTCGATGACGATCTTCTTGATCAGCTTGCAGATGCCGTCGCGGGTCTCGATGCCGGCGGCGGCGAGACGCTGCTGGGCGTCGGTCGCGGCCTCCACCGCCTCGTCCACGTTGGTGAACTGGCCGAGGCGTCCGGCGGCCGAAGCGCGGCCGGCCACGGGCTGCGACGTCGACGCCCCGGCACCGTCGAGCCGGTTCATCACTTCTTCCACTACCGATTGTACGAGGGTCGCCTGGTCCATGGGTTGGCGCCTTTCGGGTCCGTCATTTCGCGGGTGGCCGGCCGGGCAGATTCGACGGATCGAGCTGCCTGCCGCACACCACCGCTTCGTCCACCAGTCCCACCACCACCGCGTCGACCGGCATCTTGTTGCACCCCTCACACATCCGGGCGCTGGAGCCCTGGACGATGAGCACGATCTGCCCTTCGCCGGCTCCGATGCGGTCGATGGCCACGATGGCACGATTGGTCACGTCGAACTCGCCGCCGCCCTGCGGGTCGTAGCTCACCTTGAGCGGTTCGACCACGAGCAGGCGGTTGCCGGCGATGGCGCTGTCCTTCTGGGACGCGACCACGTGACCTTGCACACGCGCGAGGAACATGTCGCACCTCCGGTGCGAGGGCGGCGAGGCGCGGCCGCGCCCGGCTCGTGCCGGGCCCTGAGCGCCGTCGTCCGCCGCGGGGCATTAGTCCATCCTGGCGAGGTCTTCGTGCGGCCGGGCGATCACGTGCACGGAGACGACTTCGCCGATCCTGGAGGCGGCGCCGGCCCCGGCGTCGACCGCGGCCTTCACCGCCGCGACGTCGCCGGTGAACGTCACGCTCACCAGGCCGCTGCCGACCTTCGCCTGGCCCGCGTACTGCACGTTCGCCGCCTTCAAGGCCGCGTCCGCCGATTCCACCAGGGCCACCAGCCCCTTCGTTTCGATCATCCCGATTGCCTGCTGCTGTGCCATGTCTTCACTCCGTCAGGAGGGTTAGGGTCTGTCGTTACCGCAACGCCGCCACCGTCTGCCGGGCGACGATCAATTCCTCATTGGTCGGCAGCACCCATACCTGCGCGCGGCTGCCGTTGCCGTCGATCCGCGTTTCCTCGTGGCCCGAGGCCGCTTCGTTCTTCTGAAGGTCCACCGAGATGCCGGCGTAGTCCATGTCGGCGAGCATCGCCGCCCGCAGGTCCGGGTTGTGCTGGCCGATCCCGGCGGTGAAGCACACCGCGTCGGCGCCGTTGAGCACCGCGAGGTAGGCCCCGATGTACTGCCGCACCGACTCGACGAGCACGTCGAGGGCGAGTCGGGCGCGTTCGTTGCCGTGGTCCGCGGCCTGCTTGATGTCCCGCACGTCCTGGCCCACGCCGCTGATCCCCAGCAGCCCGCCTTCCTTGCTCAACCGGCGCCAGATCGTTTCGTCGTCGATCCCGGCCTTGTGCAGCTTGAGCAGGGCGAAGGCGTCGAAGTCGCCCACCCGCGCCGCGTGCGGCAGGCCGCTCTGGGCGGTCATGCCGAAGCTGTTGGCCACCGACTCGCCGTCGCGAACCGCGCTGATACTTGATGACCCGCCGAGATGACAACTGATCACCTTCCGGGCGTCGGGGGCGATCTCCGCCACGCGGGTCGCGATGTAGCGATGGCTCGCCCCGTGGAAGCCGTACCGCCGCACGCCGAGCTCGGTCCACTCGTGGGGGATCGCGTAGGTTTGCCGGGCGGGGGGAATCGTCTGGTGGAAGCCGGTCTCGAAGGCGGCGACCTGCGGCACGTCGGGCAGCTTCTCCGCGAAGGCCCCCATGGCCGCGATGTACGGCGGGTTGTGGGCCGGGGCGACGTCGGCGAAACGCTCCATGGTTTCGAGCACCTCGTCGTCGACCCGCACCGCGCCGCGGATCGGCCCGCCGTGCACCGCCTTGAAGCCGATCGCGTCCACCGCGTCGATGGATTCGATCACCCCCGCCCCGGTCAGCTCCCGCAGGTGCAGTTCAATGGCGGCCCCGTGGTCGGCCAGCTCCGCCGCGCCTTCGCGCGGCTCGCCGCCGGTCGGCGCGATCGCCCACGAGCTGTGGTCCTGGGCGGTCGGCGCGATCGCCCACGAGCTGTGGTCCTGGCCGATGCGGTCGGCCGATCCCTGCGCAAGGACGCGCTCGCCTTCCGACGTGATGTCGAAGAGCTTGTACTTGAAGCTGGTGCTTCCGAGATTGGCCACGAGGACGATCATCGCACGCTCGCGATCAGAAGTTCGCCATCAGGTCTTCGTGGGGGCGGGCGATCACGTGGGCGGCGACGAGTTCGCCGACGCGGCTGGCCGCGTCGCTGCCCGCGTCCACCGCGGCCTTCACCGATCCCACGTCGCCCTGGACGATCGTGGTCACAAATCCGCCGCCGATCTGGATCGTCTTGGCCAGTTCGACGTTGGCGGCCTTGAGCATCGCGTCCGTCGCTTCCACCAGGCCCACCTGGCCTCGCGTTTCAATCATGCCGATCGCGTTCATTGCTTGGCTCCGTCAAAGGAGGTTTCGTGTGCTGTTTTCGGCGCGCAGGGCCGGCGACCTCGCGGAGCGAGCGGCCGGGCCTGCTCCGCGGGGTTACTTGCCGGACGAAGAGGCCTTCTTCTTCGGCAGCAGATTGTCCAGGTCGTCGTGAGGGCGGGGGATCACGTGGATGGAGACGACCTCGCCGATGCGGCCGGCCGCGTCCGCCCCGGCGTCGGCCGCGGCCTTCACCGCCGCGACGTCGCCGACGACAAAGCCCGTGACCATCCCGGCGCCGACCTTGTCCCAGCCGACCATCTCGACGTTGGCCGCCTTGAGCATCGCGTCGCTCGCTTCGAGCAGCGCGACCAGGCCCTTCGTTTCCACCATTCCCAATGCTTGTTTGGCCATCATGGCTCTCCTGCAAAAGGTCAAATAGCCGTGGTGCCGGCGGAGCCGCGATCAATGCCGCGACCGCGATGCCGCCGTCA
>CAYFQS010000094.1:0-11112 GCA_964345245.1 uncultured Planctomycetaceae bacterium
GGCGAGGGCTATTTCGACAACTTCCAGGCCGAGGTCATCCCCGGCCCGGCGACGGCCCTGCTCGCCCTGCCCATGCTCGTGGCGCTGCGGCGACGCCGCGGACGCGATACCTGAACGGAAAACGAAGGGCGAATGCACGTGCCCGATCAGAGCCGCGCCCGTCAGGAAGCGGTCTGCTTCCTGACGGGCGCGGCTGCGTTCGCCCCTCCACCTTCTCCTGTCAACCGCATCATCAACACGTCACAGCCAGACGCGAACCCATCGGGGCAGGCAAGTCGCGGGGAACCACGCGTCGAACTCGTCCGTCCGCCGGTCCTGTGACGCGATGCGGGCGTTGTCGTACACTGTCCCGCCGGGATTGGCCTGAATACCTGCTTGAGGGCACGATATGGCTGAGTCGTCGAGTGAGAATCTGTCGCATGAAACCTGGCGAATCTTCCGGATCATTTCGGAGTTCGTGGAGGGTTTCGAGGAGATGGCCGAGATCGGCCCGGCGGTGACGGTGTTCGGGTCGGCCCGCACGGTGCCGGAGAACCGTTACTACCAGATGGCGGTCGAATTCGGCCGGCTGATGACCAATCACGGCTACGCCACGATCACCGGCGGCGGGCCGGGCATCATGGAAGCGGCCAACAAGGGCGCCTCTGAGGCCGGCGGCACCAGTGTCGGGCTCAACATTTCCCTGCCCATGGAGCAGGAGCCCAACGCCTATCAGACCCACGCCCTCAACTTCCGTTATTTCTTCGTCCGCAAGGTCATGTTCGTGAAGTACGCCCGGGCCTTTGTCATCTTCCCCGGCGGGTTCGGCACGATGGACGAGTTCTTCGAGTCCATGACCCTCATCCAGACGCTCAAGATCGATCCGTTCCCCGTGGTCCTCGTGGGCGTGGAGTTCTGGCAGGGGCTCGTGCGCTGGATCGACAACGTCATGCTGGAGAAGCACGGCAACATCTCGCCCGAGGACATGCAGCGGTTCCACGTGACCGACGACATGGAATCGGCGGCGGAGCTGATCGCGAAGTTGAACCGGGAGGAGGGCGTGCTCGGCCCGCTGCCGGCGGATATTCCCGACTGGGCCAAGCGCCCCCTCGGCGACGGTACGCGGACCGGCTTCGATCCCCTGCCCCGCCAGACGCCCCGGGGACCGGCGCCGTCGGGCGATCAGGGCATGTAGGCAACAAACCCGAAATCCGAAACGTCGTCATCGGCGCGGGTGGACGCGTGGTTGTCCGGGCCGTGGTCGGGCCGACGCCCCCGCGACGCCGTGGCGGATTTCACAATGTTTCGGCGTGAAGGGCTTTGCGGCAACTGCTAACATGTCCCGCCCGAAACGAGGTGCGGCATGAGTGAGAACGTCTGGCAACAGTGCATCAATCCCGACTGTGGGGCGACCTATTCGGTGAGCGACGCGCTGGTGGTCTGCCCGAAGTGCGCCTCGTTGCTGGACGTGCGTTATGACTGGGACAAGCTGCCTCGCCCGACCTGGGAGACTTTCGAGAGGCGTTGGGGCTCCAAAGGCATGGCCGGGCCCGGTCGGCTCGACTTCTCGGGCGTGTGGCGGTTCCGTGAACTGCTGCCCTTCTTCGCCGATGCCTCGAGGATCGCCACCATCGGTGAAGGCCGCACCGCGATGCAGGATGCCTGCGCCCTCGCCGGGGAGATCGGCCTGCGACCGGGGAATCTGTTCCTCCAGTACGAGGGGCTCAATCCGTCCGGCTCGTTCAAGGACAACGGGATGACCGGGGCCTTCACTCACGCCCGCATGGTCGGGGCGGACAAGGTCGCCTGCGCCTCGACGGGCAACACCTCGGCCTCGCTGGCCATGTTCGCCTCCCTCAGCGGACTCACCGGGATCGTGTTCATCGGCTCGGGCAAGATCGCCTACGGCAAGCTCTCCCAGGCCCTCGACTACGGGGCGAAGACGCTGCAGATCATGGGCGATTTCGACGCCTGCATGAACCGCGTCCGCCAGATCGCCAAGGACCTGCCCGACCTCGGCGTGTACCTGATGAACTCCTACAACCCCTTCCGCCTCGAAGGCCAGAAGGCGATCATGTACCGCATCCTCGAGGCCCGGGGCTGGGACCCGCCGGACTGGGTCGTCGTGCCCGGGGGGAATCTCGGCAACTCCTCGGCGTTCGGCAAGGCCTTCCTCGAACTCAAGCAACTCGGGCTGATCGACCGCATCCCGCGTCTCGCGATCATCCAGGCCGCCGGAGCCAATCCGCTCTACGCGCTGCACGAGCGCAGCGGCGTGCGGTGGAACGGCGGGCGGTACGATCGCGAGAAGGTCCGCAGCTACTTCAGCGAGCTCGACGAGGCCGGGGTCAAGGCCAACACCATCGCCAGCGCCATCGAGATCGGCCGGCCGGTGAATCTCACCAAGGCCCTGCGGGCCCTCGACGTGATGGACGGTGTGGTGCGGCAGGTCGACGACGAGACCATCCTCGAACACAAGGCCCTGGTCGGGCGACTCGGCTTCGGCTGCGAGCCGGCCAGCGCCGCCTCCGTCGCCGGGGCCCGGCTCCTCGTCGAGGAAGGCGTGATCGACCCCGACGCCGAGGTCGTGTGCATCCTCACCGGTCACCAGCTCAAGGACCCGGACGCCACGGTGAAATACCACACCGGGGTGGACATGAAGGCGATGCAGGAGTCCGCCCCGCGCAGCGAGCCGCACGGCAAGGTCGCCAACCGCCCGACGCCCGTCCCGGACGAGCTCGGGGCGATCGTGGAAGCACTCGGCGGTAACCCGGAAATGGCCAAAGAGCTCGCCTGACGGCGGGCAAGACGGAAACCAGAAACCAGAAACCGCGAGCGTGCTCGGCCCGGCGCGGTTTGGCGGTCCGTCCGGTTCGTATGCCGTCCGAGAAGACATGCCGCTGCGGGATCGGCCCCACGATGCCCGACGGCGTAATTTCGGATTGCGAGTTTCGGGTTTCCGGTCGGCGCCCCCCGTCGGGTTGCCCGCCGTTGCCCGCATCGGCGCTTGCGTCGCCGTTCTGCTAAGATATCCTGCTGTCATCCAAGAAGAACGAGGTGCGATGATGAAAGTCGTCTGCGATCGTGGGGCTCTGGTCGAAGCGTTGAACCTGGCGGGCGGGGTCGTGGTCGCCCGCACTCCCAAGCCGGTGCTCATGTGCGTCAAACTCGACGCGTCGGACGACGCGCTGAAGCTCGCGTCCACCGATCTTGAAGTAGCGCTGCATCTGACGGTGAACCAGGTCGAGGTGCAGGAACCGGGCGAGGCGCTGATCCCGGCGGACAAGTTCGGGGCGATCGTCCGCGAATCGGCGGACCCGATGCTTACCATCGAGGCAGACAGTGAAGCGGCGCACATCCGCGGGCAGGATTCGCACTTCACGATCTTCACCTATCCGCCGGGCGAGTTCCCGCCCATCGGCGAGTTCGGCGACGAGGTCGACTTCGAGGTCGGGGCCGGCCAGATCGTCGACATGATCAGCAAGACCCTTTTCGCCACCGCCCGCGAGAACAGCCGCTACGCCTACAAAGGCGTGCTGCTGGAGCGCGATGGCAAGAAGCTCGTGATGGTCGCCACGGACGGGCACCGCCTGCCGATGGTCAAGGGCTCGTGCGCCAACGCGGCCGAGGGCGAGACCAGCGCCATCATTCCCACCAAGGCGCTGAGCTTGCTCACCCGCCTGCTCGACGATCCGGGCGAGACGGTTCGCGTGAAGACCAGCGAGAACCAGGCGATGTTCGCCACCGAAAGCGCGATCCTCAGCACGAACCTCGTGGAAGGCACCTTCCCGCCGTACCGCGACGTCGTGCCGAAGGACCAGGACAAGAAAGCCACGTTCAACACCGAGATGCTCGCCAGCGGATTGCGGCGGGCGGGGCTGCTGACCAACGAAGAGAGCCGGGGCGTGCGGATGGCCTTCGGCGCCGAGCAGCTCATGCTCAAGAGCCGCGCCCCCGAGATGGGCGAGGCCGAGGTCAACGTGCCGGTCGAATCCTACAACGGCGAAGAGATCGAGATCGGCTTCAACCCGCACTTCGTGGTCGACGCGCTGAAGGTCATCGACGCCGAGCAGGTGACCTTCGAGTTCAAGGCCCCGAACAAGCCGGGCACGCTCAAGGCGGGCAACGACTTCACCTACGTCGTCATGCCGCTGCGGTTGAACTGACCGCCGCCGATCAATCGTTCTCGCCGAATCCCCTGCTGCCCGGTTGACGACGGGGCGATCGCTGATGAACCCGGAAGAACGCGATCATTTCGACCGCCTCGTCGAGCAGGTGCTCGATGAGTTGCCCGACGACCTGCGTCGCCGATTCGAGGAAGTCCCGCTCGTGGTCGAGGACTTTCCGTCGGACGAGGTCATGGACGCGATGGACATCGAACACATCGACATGTTGTGCGGCCTGCACTCCGGCATCCCGCTCACCGAGCGCAGCGTCGAGCACTCCGGCACGCTGCCCGATCAGATCGAGATTTACCGCGAAGGCATCCTCACCGCCACGGCGGACGGGGACGGCTACGTCAGCGAGCCGGAACTGCTGCACCAGATTCGCGTGACCGTGCTGCACGAGCTCGGCCACCACTTCGGCCTCGACGAAGACGACCTGCGGACGCTGGGCTACGATTAGGGTCGGCCGCGACGCGAACCCTTCCCAGCGCCCGAATTCCGGCCAAGGATGGCTTCACCCGCGGCGACGCCCTCCATGACCGGGCTTGTTCTCACTTCTCGCTATACTCTCGGCCCATGGGCGGATGTGACGTGTGGCAACTGGTGATCGCGGCGTACGCCAACGGGCGATGGGTGCCGGGGATTGGCGACCCGACGGTGTACGGCTGGCTCACCGTGGGCGGTTACCTCGCGGCGGCCGTTCTCGCCTGGCGGGCCCGGCGGCGAACGCCCGACCGGCCCGAACGCGCCTTTTGGATATTCCTCATCGTCGCCTTCGGCCTCCTGGCGATCAACAAACAGCTCGATCTGCAGTCGTGGTTCACCCAGCTCGGCCGGGCGGTGGTCCGGGACGCCGGCTGGAGCGCCCGGCGTCGCGAGCTGCAGCGGTGGTTCGTCTACGGCGTGGCGAGTGGCGCGGGGCTGATCCTGCTCGCCGTCGGCGTGATGATCCGCCGGCGACCGCTCGCCTACTGGCTCGCCTTCGCCGGCCTCGTGTTCACCGCCGCCTTCGTGGTCATCCGGGCCGCGTCCTTCCACCACGTCGACCACATGCTCGGCCGGCGATACGCATGGCTGCCGCTGAACTTCATCCTCGAATTCGGCGGGATCACCCTCACCGCCGTCGGCACACTGATGCACCTCCAGCGCCGGCGATCGAGTTGCCTCGAACACAGCCAATGACCGGGGCGGGCGCTGAGCAAGCACGGCCGGCTCTCGGCTTCGTGTCGAGTCCAACCGTGGCCCCCTGGCTGTGGAGTTTTCTCTACGGGCGTTATTCGGAGGGGGAATCGGCGGACCGGCCGGTGGCCCCGGGGGCCGTGGTCGGCTTCTCACCGTCGTTCGCGGCCGGCGCGGCGGGGCGGACGGTCACCGAGAGCATCACGCGATTGGAGGGAGCGGGGGCCTCGGGCTCGGCGACCGTTGACCGCTCGGCAGGCAGTGCGCGGCGGAGAATGGCTTCGTAGTCCACGTCCATGCTCGGCCAGATCGGCGCGGCGGACCTCTCCGCCACGGACGTCGGCGAGGACGGCTCTTCCGCCGCGGGGTCCTGCAGGGCACGGGCCTCGACTTTCTCGAACTCGCCCGTCTCGCGGATCGCCGCGACCACCTCGTCCACCCGGTCGCGGTCGAGCACCACCATGAACTGCCGGGACGCGGGGCGACGGGCTTCGGCGAAGGCGACGGACCCGCGGCCGGTGCCGTCCGGTTCGGTGGTCTGCATCCAATCCGGCGCCTCGCCGCCGACGGGCGATTCGCTTTCCATGCTCCACGACCGTTGCCGGCGGGCCCGGGCGAGTTGCGAGAGGAAGTCGGCCACGTCGGCGCCGGTTGTCGGGCCGGCGTCGACCGTTTCGTTGACGACTTCGTGGACCTCAACGCCTTCGAAGCGCGAGGTCGCCGCGGCGAGGGCGGTCATCCCCTGCTGCGGGTCGGTGCTGAAGACCTGCAGTTCGAGCGGGGCGATCTGCGGCTCGGCGTCGGGTGGGGTCGCGGCAAGCGCATCCGCCTCCGGGGCCGCCGGGATCGGTGCATCCTCTTCCGAGGTCATCACCTCGGCCATGGCGATCTCGGCCGGGGTCATCGCCAGGTCATCTTCGCCTTCGACCGATCCCGTGCGATTGGCCAGGGCGGCGGGCGGCACGTCCACCGCCGGGCCCTCGCCGTCCGTCGCATCCACCGCGGGATCGGCCACGACGACGGCCGGGGCCGCCGCCTCTTCCGCCTCCGCGCCGGCGGCATCGGACGGTGTCCGCGTCGCCAGGGCATCCGGCGGCTCAACTTCGCGTGGCTCAATTGCCGGGGCGGCAACTTCCGGGGCGGCCGCTTCCGGGGGCGCAGCTTCGGGCACATCCGTCTCATCTCCGCCCCGTCGCGTCATTTCGTTGTCGGCCGGGGCGGGCCGGCCATCCTCGCGCGAGGCGACGGGCCCGAGGGCTTCCTGGCTGGTGTCGATGCCCACGAGCGAGTCGATCACCACCCACGCCGCGATCAGCACCATCGCCGCGACTGCCCCGATGGTCAGCCACTGCCGCAGCATGTACCGCTGGCGCATGGTCGTGGCGTGGACCTCCCGGGTGTCGGTTTCCAGGAGCATGGACCGCTCGAGGACGCGATCCACGTCGTCGAGCAGCCACGCGGGCGGATCGGGCGTGGGCAATTGCTGCAGCCGATCGCGGTCGGCGGCCATGTCTGCCAGCAGCCGGCCGAGCCGGGGATCGCGCTCGATCCACTGCTCGACGCGGGCGGCGTCCTTCGCACTCAGTTCACCCTCGACGTAGCCGAGCAACAGATTGTGATCGTACTGGCTATTCATGAGTCGCTTCGTCGTCGGGGTTGCGGTGCTCGCTCACCGCCTGCCGCAGGGCGAGCCGCGCCCTGAACAATCGGCTCTTGACCGTTCCGACGGGGACGGTCAGCACTTCGGCGATTTCCTGGTAATCCATGCCTTGCAGATCACGTAAGACAATGACGCTACGCAAGTTGTAATCCAGAGTCTCGAGGACCTCCAACAGGCGCTCCACTTGTTCACTGGTTTCGACGCGTTGCTCGGCCGCCGGTTCCCGGTCCGAGGCAATGATTGTTTTCAGCGGCGAGGCCTGGTTCTCGTCCTCCCCGCCCGTCTCCTGATCCAGACTCGCCGACCGCCGGAGCTTCGCCTTCCGCAGGTGGCTGATCGACACGTTCACCGCGATGCGGAACAGCCAGGTGCTGAACCGGCTGCCGCCCTCGAAGGAATCGACGTGCTGCACCGCCTTCATGAAGGTGTCCTGGGCGAGATCGGCGGCGTCGGAGGCGTTGCCCACCATCCGCAAACACGTGTGGTAAATCCGTTTATGGTATGCCCACAGCAGCTCACCCATCGCCCCGCGGTCGCCGCGCTGCACGAGCGTGACCAGTTGCCGCTCGCGCTCAACACTCAAAGGGGGATGGGACGGGGTCATCATCTGACTCGACAGTGGGGGTCAACGGATCCAACCCGGATCGGCCGAAGCATTTCCGGAAGGTCGCGGCGGATGTTCGGGGACTGTTTCGCCGCGCTAACCGTTGGTACTATGACCGCCTGCCGCCGACGGGTCAACAATGCCCCGCGTTTTTCCGCCTGACGCCACGGAGTCGCGTATGACCGACCGCACCCGCTACGAATCTCCGCTCGTGACCCGCAACGCCTCGGCGGCGATGTCGGAAATCTGGAGCCCGCAGCGGAAGTTCTCGACCTGGCGCCGGCTCTGGCTCGCCCTCGCCGAGGCCCAGCACGAACTCGGGCTCAATATCACCGACGCCCAGCTCGCCGAACTTCGCGAGCATCTGGACGATATTGATTTCGACCGGGCGGGCGAGCACGAGCGGCGAATTCGCCACGACGTGATGGCCCACATCCTCGCTTTCGGGGAGCGGGCCCCGGCCGCCAAGGGCGTGATCCACCTCGGGGCGACCAGCCAGTTTGTCAACTGTAACACCGAACTGCTGCAGATTCGCGACGCGCTGACCCTGATCGCCGGGAAGCTCGCGGCGGTGATCGACGCCCTCGGGCGCTTCGCCGCCGAGCATCGCGACCTGCCCACGCTCGGGTTTACGCATTACCAGCCGGCCCAGCCGACCACGGTGGGCAAGCGGTCCACGCTGTGGGCCCAGGATTTCGCGCTGGTCCTTGAGGAGATCGAACACCGCCTCGCCTCGCTCCGCTTCCGCGGCGTCAAGGGCACGACCGGCACGCAGGCGTCCTTCCTTGCTCTTTTTGACGGCGACCACGACAAGGTCGACGCCCTCGACCGCCTCGTGACTGAGAAGATGGGCTGGGACCCCGGCCGACGCTTCGCCGTGACCGGGCAGACATATCCCCGGCTCGTGGACGGGCTGGTCGTCTCGACGCTCGCCGCGGCCGCCACGGCGGCGCAGAAGTTCGCCACCGACCTGCGCCTGCTGGCCAATCGCAAGGAACTCGAAGAACCATTCGAACGCGAGCAGGTCGGCTCCTCCGCCATGGCCTACAAGCGGAATCCCATGCGCTGCGAGCGGATGTGCGGCCTGGCGCGGTTCGTGATCGGCCTGACCACCGTGCCCTTCACCACTGCCGCCGAGCAGTGGATGGAACGCACCCTCGACGACTCCTCGACCCGCCGCCTGTCCCTGCCCGAGCCGTTCCTTGCCGTGGACGGCGTCCTTGATATCGCGATCAACGTGACCCGCGGGATCGTGGTGTACCCGAAGACGGTGGCGGCGAACCTGCAGCGCGAGCTGCCGTTCATGGCCACGGAGAACCTGATGATGGCGGCGGTGCGGCAGGGGGCGGATCGCCAGGCGGTGCACGAGCTGATCCGGCGGCACAGCCAGGAAGCCGCGACCCGCGTGAAGCAGGAGGGCGGGGAGAACGACCTGCTCGACCGGCTGGCCGGCGAGCAGGCCTTCGCCGACGTGGACCTCGAAGCCGCGATGGACGCCTCGCGATACATCGGCCGGGCCCCGCAGCAGGTCGACGCCTTCCTCGCCCGGATCGTCGAGCCGATTCGACAGCGATATCGTGACCGACTCGACGTGGGCGACGCGCTCAAGGTGTGAGTTCCCGCAAACGACAATCAATCAGGAATGAACTGACTCACCGTGATCTTTGACCTGTTCCTGCTCATCGTCGGACTCGCGATGCTGCTCGGCGGCGGCGACTGGCTCGTGCGCGGGGCCGCGGCCCTCGCCCATCGCCTCGGCATCTCGCCGCTCATCGTCGGGCTTACCGTCGTGGCCTTCGGCACCAGCGCGCCGGAACTCGCGGTGAACGTCAACGCCGCACTTCGCGGTGAGTCCGACATCAGCTTCGGGAACATCATCGGCTCCAACTGCGCGAACATCGGGCTGATCATCGGCGTCGCCGCGCTGATCCGGCCGCTCAATATTCAGCGCGCGATCGTGCAGCGCGAAATTCCGATGATGCTGCTCGCCACCTTCGCCGTGTTCGCCATGACCCTTGATGGGCTGTTCGACGGCCGGGCGGACAACGCCATCGAGCGCGGTGACGCGGTCATTCTCCTGCTCCTGTTCGGCGTGTTCATGTACTACACCGTCACCGTCGCCCTCGATCAGCGCTTCGGCCGGACGCCGCTGCTGATGGACGAGGAGCTGATGAAGCCGGAGAACCTCGCCATGTCCCGATGGCGGGCGAGCTTGTTCACCGTCGGCGGGATCGTGGGCGTGGTCCTCGGCGGGCATCTCACCGTCGAGGGGGGCGTCGGGCTCGCCCGCGAGCTCGGCGTGCACCAGACGATCATCGGCTTCACCCTCGTCGCCATCGGCACGTCCCTGCCCGAGCTGTCCACCGCGATCATGGCGACGCGGCGCAAGCAGACCGACATCGCCGTGGGCAACGTTGTCGGCTCGAACATCTTCAACCTGCTGTTCATCATGGGGCCGACCGCGGCGATCAATCCCATCGTCGTTCCCGCCGGCGGCTACGGCGACCTGCTGGCGATGACCATCCTCTCGCTCGTCCTGCTGCCCATGGCGATCAGCGACCGCCTGCGCATCGTCCGGCTCGAAGGCGGCACCCTGCTCATCGCCTACTTCGGCTACGTGGCGTGGCGGTCGTTCGGTTGATCGGGGGTGAGCTCACCGCGGAGACGCACGGCGCGCCCTCGCTTCAGCGAGGCGTGTACGGCGGCCTGGCGCGCGCCCCCCGCTCTCGCTGAAGCGAGGCGGGCCGAAGCCGGCGACGGATGGACAGCGGTGATCCGGGTTGCTATGCTTCGCCCCATAACTGCACTCGTTCGATCCCTCCTTCGCGGCGTGAGCCGCCCCCAAGATCGCAGCCGAGCCCAGTTGTGTCGCTCCAACCGGTAAGACCGCGGCGTCGCCGCGGCCGGGGTGAGCGAACCCCCGGACACGCGCGATCCCGGTTGCAAGACCAACTCGCCGGTTCCACGAACAGGGATGAATCCGACGCCGGATCTGTCGATCCCCGCGCGGTGACTCTCCGGAAAGAAGTTGTTGTATGACATTTGCCGACTTGCGACTCGCCGAGCCGCTTCTCGATGCCGTGGCCGCGGAAGGTTATGAGCTGGCCACTCCCATTCAGGCCCAGACGATCCCTCCGATCATGGAAGGGCGCGACGTGCTGGGCTGCGCTCAGACGGGGACGGGCAAGACCGCGGCCTTCGCGCTGCCGATCCTGCACCGCCTCGCCGCCGACTCGAGGCGAGGCCGGCCCCCTCTGCCCCGGACGCTCGTGCTGGCGCCCACGCGCGAGCTCGCGCAACAGATCGCCGAGAGCTTTCAGACCTACGGCCGACATCTGGATATCTACGGCACGGTGATTTACGGCGGCGTGGGGCAAGGCAAGCAGGTGGACGCTCTGCGACGCGGGGTGGACATTGTCGTGGCCACGCCCGGCCGACTGCTCGACCTGATCAATCAGGGCCGTTGCGATCTTTCTGCGGTGCGGTGCCTGGTGCTCGACGAGGCCGACCGCATGCTCGACATG
>CAYFQS010000095.1:0-11046 GCA_964345245.1 uncultured Planctomycetaceae bacterium
GGTCGAGTTCGAGCTGCATCGGGGCGGTGTTGCCGCAGCCGGGCTGGACCGAGGCGATGGCGGCGGCCATGGCGGTGGCGGCCGCGTCACGCCGAAAACCGGGGTCCGGGTTGGCCCCGTGCGAAATCGGCCGGCCCGCGTGACGGCCGTTGGGCGTTGCCCCGCACTGACGGCCCATCGAGATCGTGTTCGACCACGAGAACAGGCCGGGGATCATGATCCGCCCGCCCGGCGTGCGGTCGCCGTGGACGATCCCGGTAAACAGCTCGGAGACTCGCCCGGCCCAGCGATCGCCGATGCCGCCGCCGCGGCCGTAGCGGTCGATGGATTGCATCATGAGCTGCACCCGCCGCCCCGCCGGGCCGGCGAAGTCATTGCGGAGGTGGTCCGCCAGCTCGGCGTAAGTCAGCCGTCCTTCCTGCTCGATCCGCTGATCGATCGCGGCGAAGGAGTCGGCCACCGTCGCCAGCCCCGAGCCGTCCACGCACATGTTGTAGAACTCCACGCCGCCGACCGACGCGTCGAGCCCCTGCTCCAGCGTGCCGTGACAGAGCAGACTCAGCGCCAGCTCCGGCAGGTTGTGCTGCTGACAGGTCAGATGGATGTCGATGCCCTCGGCGATGCACCGCACCGCCCGGCGCAGGTGCGTCTCGAAAAGTGCCCACAACCGGTCGAGGCCGGGCTCGGCGGAATCGTCGGCCATCATTTCTTCCATGGCGGTCTGGAACACCCTGACGACGTTGATCTTGATTACGTCGTTGAGCGTGTACTCGCGGCCGGGGATGGCCATCCAGTGACAGCCGACCGCGATGCGCTGCCGGGCGAGTTCGGCGGAATAGCCGTTACGGCAGAAGCCCTCAACGAGGGCCCTGTCCCCGGCGAAGCGAGGCCAGCCCTGCCGGTCGCCCACGAGATAACCGACCGCCTCCCGGAAGAAGTCCTCGTCCATCCCGTCGTGGACCCGCACGGTGAGGTTGCACGGCGAATCGAGCCAGTGCGCGGCCCGGAGGATGAGCCGCGAGACGTGACTCGCCTGATCGCGCCCCTCGGCGTCGGGTCCGCCGAGTTGGTGATATTGTGTGTCGGCGAGGAGCAGACTCGCGATGATCCACACCGCCTGGTCGTCATCGATGCGGCCGGCGGCGAGATCGGCTTCGTAGTACGGTCGCAGCAGTTCGTCGAGTTGACCGCCCGATCCGTTTCCGTTGTAGATGCGGGTGGCCATCAGGTACCACGCCAGCCACTGGCACGCCTCGCGCAGGGTGCGCGGCGGGTGGCGGCGGACGTGCTCGTTCGCCTCGGCCATCTCCCGCAGATTCGCCTGTCGCTCGGGATCGCTTTCGCCGGCGAGCTGTTCGTGAATCGCGTCGACCGTCCGGCCGATCCACGACTGGATGCCCAGCACGATGTCGCGCTCGGCCTGGAAAAACTCGTCCCGCTCAGATCCATGGTTCGCGCCGCAGCGTTCGATCTTCTCCAGCAGTCCGTCGAACCCGAGCGAGAGCCCCATGGCGAGATCGGCGGCGAAATGGTGCGGCCCCCCGATACCGTGCACCAGCCCGTAGCGCTTGTGATCTTCACGAAGGTGCGAAATGTCGAAGTCCGGACACCAGCCGCGGTAGCAGCCGATCATGTACTTCATGTACCGGCCGGCAAGGGCGCTGTCGGCATCGACGCAGGTCGGGTGCGCTTCCATCAGGGAGCGGAAGTTCTCGCCCCACGCCTTCATGCCGTAGAACCCGCCGTTGTCGTGCGTGGGCGTGGGCGCCCAGTCGAAATCGTCGGGTGGCACGATCATGCCGTGATCGTCGCCGTTGATCGAACCCCGGCGGGCGACCTTCGCTTCGGTCTCTTCCAGTTTTCGGTCGCGGAGGCGGGCGACCCGATCGCGGTACGACGTAGCGGTCAACAACATCATTCACTTCCTTCACTTCGCGGCGGCTCGTCGACCGGTCGGCCGGCGACGCGAACGTCAACGCCCACCGCCATGGCCGCGTCGGCAAGCCGGGTCATCCGGTCATCGTCCGGCGTCTCGAATCGCGGTTGATCGCCGCGGTCGAGGCCACCGGCCTTCCCGGCGCCGAGCGGATGATAAGGCAATAACTCGTAGTACAACAGGTTCGGCAGATCGGCCACGTGACGGGCGATGGCCGCGACCTGCTCAGGGTCATCATTCACCCCACACACGATCGGCGTGCGGACGATCACGTCCACGTCCTCCCCGCCGAGACGCGTGGCGCTCGCCAGCACGTGGCGGTTCGATACGCCCGTCCATCGGCGATGCGCCGCATCGTCGATCAGCTTGATGTCCATCATGACCAGGTCGACGGCGCGCACGACCGGTTCGACGTGCGCCCACGGCCAGGCCATATTGCTCTCGATAGCGGTATGCACGCCGGCCGCGCAACAGCGTGCGACCAGGTCGAGCACGAAGTCGCGCTGCATCAGGGATTCGCCGCCGGAGATGGTCACGCCCCCGCCGCTGCGACGGTAAAACGGCAGGTCGGCGAGCACTTCGCCGGCCGCCTCCTCGGCGGTCATCTCCCGGCCCACAAGCGCCAAAGCCCCGGCGAAGCAGGCCTCCACGCATTCACCGCAGACGATGCAACCGTCGCGGCGGAATACGTGCCGTCCGTCCTCCGTCACCGCCTGCCCGCCGTGGTCGCACGCGTCGACGCAGGCGAGGCATTCGATGCAGCGGTCCGGCGTGACCTGCAACTCCCGCCCCGGCGCGATCGTCTCCGGATTGTGGCACCAGGCACACCGGAGGTTGCAGCCCTTGAGGAACACCGTCGCGCGGATGCCCGGCCCGTCGTGCACGCTGAACCGCTGGATGTCCGTGACCACGGCGGTGGCCTGTTCCGTCCTGCACGTACTGACCTTCGAGTCAACCAACGCAACCACTCCAAAGGGTTCACCGGACCCCTGCATCATATCGGCTATTCTATCTCTGACATGGCGATGATCGTAAAATCCTGTAAAACAATCCGATGCTCAACCGCCCACCGCGAAGGCGGCCGGCCGGATTCTGGAGCACTGCAGATGACCGAATGTGAGAAGGAACTGACCACGCGAATCCAGCCGTCAGACGACTTGTCCGCGGCCTGCGACCGGTTCATGGACCGCCTTGAGGCCTGGGTCAACCGCTGCATCGTCGAGTACGCGGATCAACCGCCGTCCGACGGTCATGATCAACTGACCTATACGACGCCCTGGGCGACGCTGATCCGCCACCGGGGCAGTCCGGATGCCCTGGCGTTCATGAAGCAGCAGCGCGACCGGGTGCGCGAGCATTTCCAGTCAACCGGTCGATGGCGTCACGGCTACTGGGCAAAGCAGGAGGCCCATCACGGCACGGAACATTTTGAGCTGTTCCTCGGCACGCTGCTCCGGCTCGATCCGAAAGATGCACAAACGCTCAGCCAGCTCGAAGACGCGGCGGAGCATTTCGGTAACTGGGTCGACGGCATCCCGGAGTTCTTCGACTGGGATGCCGGGCTCTTCCAGTCGATGCATCTCGGCACGGAGCACGTGGGCGACGATCCGGCGTCCGCGGTGAACGTGCCCGACCATTTCCGGTTGATCAACATCGCCTTGCTCCTCGGCCAAGCCACGGAGAAGCGCCGCTATCTTGACCTGGCCGCCGCCCATCTGGATCGTTGGGGGCAGGCGATCCTGAGAAGCGACGAACTGCCGGTCGGCCTGCGGCCCGGAGGCGTCGCGGTTGAGTGGCCTTCCGATGAAGCCGACGCGTACGGCTCATTCGCCGGCGCGGCGGGCATCGTCGAGGCCGAGCGAATCACCCCCGTCGACCGCGCGGAGAACTACCTCGCCTCCAACGCCATCGAGGCCCTGCTCGCCTCATGGGGACTGTCGGGTAACCATGTTCACCGCCGTGCGGCCGAGCGTCTGCTCGACGTGCTGATCGGCGAGGCGGGCGACCCGGACGCGGGGGCGGTGAGCGGCGTCGTGCGGCGGTATCGCAACGTCACCGGCGACGGCCGATATGACGCGGCGATCACCGCCGCCGCCGACGAGGCGATGCAGGACCGGCCGATCGACGAACTCGTCCTGCTGCCCGACCGGACGCTCGGACGGGGCGGGGGCGGCGTCGGCAAACGGCGCGACATGCCCACGTGGCGGCAGGACGGCCGGCCGCGAAGCGTCAGCCCGATCCTCCTCGGCCTCGCCGGGGAAATCCGCAATGATGCGGCCCTCGCCGCCCACGCCGTCGAGCTCGCGCACGCCCATTTCCGCCTCGCGGCCGAGGCGTTTCCGTCCGGCCGTCACCACGGCTGTTGCGCCCGGTCCGTTTCCGCCGTCGCTCGCGGACACGGGCGCGACAATAACGCCGGCATGGTCACCGAGGTGCTCGAGCCGATGCTCCGCGGCATGGTGCACCGGTCGGCGTCATGATCATGATGCGGGCGGCTCAGGGACCTTCGTCGAGCAGGCGGTCGACGAGGTCGTGGACGTTGACCGTGGCCAGGGTCGTGGCGGAATCGGACATCGCGTAGGGGATGATGAGCTGGTCTTCGTGGATCATGGACCCGCAGGAGTAGACCACGTTGGGCACGTATCCCTCGCGTTCATCGGCGGTGGGCGCGATCAGCGGTTCGCGGAGCCGGCCGATCACCTTCTCCGGATCGTCGAGATCGAGCAGCATCGCGCCGATGCAGTACTCCCGCACCGGTCCCACGCCGTGGGTGAGCAGAATCCACCCGCGCTCGGTTTCGACCGGCGACCCGCAGTTGCCGATATGCACCAGTTCCCACGGTTCGACCGGCGTCTGGAGCAGCTTCGACTCGTTCCAGAAGTGCGGATCGTCCGACCGCATGATGAACAGGTTCTCCGCGTCGTGGCGGGCGATCATGACATAATCCCCGTTGACCTTCCGCGGGAAAAGGGCCATGCCTTTGTTCATGGCGTAGCGGCCGTTGAGGGTGGTCACGTGGAAGTGCCGGAAGTCCTCGGTCTCGAGCATCATGGGCCAGGTGCGATGGCCGTTGTACGCGGTGTAAGTGCCGTAGTAGCGATAGCAACCGTTGTCATCGCAGAACCGCACGAGGCGCAGGTCTTCCATACCGTGGCTCTCATGCTCGGTGGCGGGGAAGATCACGACCTCGGAGGGATTGCAGTCAGCCGAGAAATGCAGGTCGTAGTTGGCCTGGGCCAGCCAGCGCATGTCGTCGGCGATCTGCTCGAACTGCTGCGGCCGGCTATGCTCGGAGGAGAGGGCTTCGATCTGGCGGTTCATGTCGGCGAACGTGAAACGCTCGCCGAGGTTGTCGAGCACGCCCCATGCCGGTTCGAGATCGCAGCCCATCTCCTGCAGCTTGCGGATGAAAAGCGCCTTTTCGTAGAGCTTGTCGGGAATGGGCTTGGCCGACTCCGCATAGCGCGGCGGCGGGTCGAAGGTGATCCAGCCGGAGTCGTTGATCACCCCGCCGGCGAAGATGATCGACGAGAGGTGCCCTTCGCCGGTCGCCCGGAGACTGAGCAGGAACCGCACCGCGCCCCGGCCCACGCCGTCCTGGGTCGGGTGCGCGACGATGGACGGATTGAACAGGGCCGCCGACGCAATCGAGTATTCGCTGGTGAAGTACGCGCCGACGAGCAGCTTCTTCGACTCGGTCAGTTCCTCATCCGGATCGATGTACGGCTCGACCATCTGGAAGTTGTCCATGAACTCGGACTTCACGTCCCGGTGCCGGGAGGCGAAGTCGGCCATGACTCCATCGAGCAGACGCTGCACCTTGGGGGGATCGAGCTGCAGCACCCGGTCGAGAATGCTCTGGATGCGCTGCTCCGAGCCGTAGCGGGCGAATCGGGTGATCACGCGACGATCATCTGACGCATGCTTCTCCGGCCAGCGGGAGACGTTCAACGGCGTGGTCGTTCGAGTCATGACAGATCACTTCATCTCGATCAGGGGGAGTCAGGCCAGCGTCGCAGCGGTACGGCCAAAATCGATCATTGTAGGGCTTGGTATGGCCCGACATCCACGCCGGTCGTCGTCGAAGCCGGTTTTCGTTACATTGGGGTCTATCGGCTTCAGCCATGGGCGGGCCTTAACGGTCCCGACAGGGGTTATTTGTGATGAGCGAGTCGAACTGCCAGGTGATTGTCGCCGGGTTTGGCCTGATCGGTCGGTTCGTCACCGAATCGCTCGAAAAGGCCTCCGTCCACGTCACCCTCGTCGAGATGAACCCGAGCACGGTCAGCGACCAGCAGGAACTCGGGCGAAGCGTGGTCGCCGGGGACGTGTCCGACCGGGCGGTGCTGGAGCAGGCGGGGGTCACCTCCGCCCATGCCCTGGTGCTCACCGTGCCGGACGAGGCCGCGGCCATTCGGGCCTGCGGCATGGCCCGCGAGCTCAACCCCGAGATCTACATCGCCATCCGCACCAACCACATGAGCGGGGCAATGATCGCCACCCGCAGCGGCGCGACCCACGTGACCATCGAAGAGCTCGTCACCGCCCAGGCGATGTCCGACGCGGTGATCGGCGGGCTGAAGATTGACAATCCTTGACAGCGGATGAGCGGCGAGCCCCCGCCGCTCATTCGCCGAACACGTCCCGGAACAGCACCCGCATGTGGCCCCATGAGCGATGGTCGGCCCGGGCGTTGTACCCCACGCTGTCCATCCCCCGTGCGTCCGCGCCGGGGTTGGTGAAGCTGTGTACCGCGTGGGCGTAATCGATCCACGTCCACCGCACATCGCTGCCGGCCAGGGCCTTCCTGAAGGCGGCAACGGCTTCGGGCTTGACGTGCGAATCGGCCGCGCCGTTGCAGATCAGCAACTCGGCCTTGATCCGCGGCACGTCGGCCGATGAAGCCGCACGCGGATTGCCGTGGAAGCTGACCACGGCCTCGACCGGGGCCCCGCTGTAGGCAAGCTGCAGCACCGTTGTCCCGCCGAAGCAGTAGCCGATCGCGCCGAGACGGTCGGCGTCGACACGGTCATGCTGCCGCAGGACGTCGAGCCCGCGGTTCACCCGCCCCCGCAGTTTCGCCATGTCGCGGTACAGCGCCCCGGACCACTCGCCCGCCTGCCCGGGGGCGTTCGTGACTTTGCCCTTCCCGTACATGTCGCAGGCGAAGGCGACGTAGCCGAGCTTCGCCAGCATCCGCGCCCGCTTGCGGGCGTAGCCGTTCAGCCCCCACCACTCGTGAACGACGAGTACGCCCGGCCGCGTGCCGGTCACAGCGTCGTCGTAAGCGAGGTAACCTTCAAGCTCCACGTCGCCGTCGCGATAGCCGATCTTCTCGGTCTTGATCTCGGCGGAGACGACGGTCGCTCCGAGGGCAATCGATGCGATGAGCGCGGTGATGATGTGGTGCATGGTGATGCTCCTTGCGGTGGTGAGATGCCGAATGATATGCGCGCACATCGCGGCCGCAGGTTGCCGGCTGAGCGTTTGGTCAGACGTGGAGTTCTTCGACCGCCTGCTGGGTGAAGTCCCAGAGGTTGTCGGAGCGGAAGGCGCTGGCGGTGCCGCGGAGGTTGGCGAACCGCTGGTGATGGTTCCAGTGGCTCTGACATCGCTCGAAGGTCTGCTGTGCGGCGCGCGCCACCGCCGGGTCGCCGTGGACTCTGAACCGCCGGTAGGCGACGAGCCCGGCAACGAGATCCTGGATCGTGCGGATGAGCGATTCGGCGTAGTCCAGCGAATGGAGCAGTTCTTCGTCGAGGGGAGAGGCGATCTTCTGCGCCGCGTGACGCGCGGCCCGGGCCGCGGCGACCACCCGCTCCGCCGCCCGCTGCTTCTCGGTGACTACTTCGTCCAGCGCCCCCGCGGGCAGATTCTGGACCACGTTCCACGCCGCCTCGGCGTCGATCTGGTCGTCTTCGATCACGTTGCCCGCGGGGTACCAGGGATCGCGCCGCCCGCGGGCAAAGGGGCCGATGTAGAACGCCTCGAGGCACATCTGCGGCGAATCGAGCAGACACTGACGGAGAGCGCCGGCGCAGCCGGCGTCGCGACACTTCAATCGATCGGCGATCCATTCGTCGGCGAGGTCGGCCGGCTCGAGCGTCGGGTCGGCTGCGAGCCGCGGCACCGCGGCGACGTTCGCGTCGATCCACATCTCGGTGTCGCGGGTGATGTACGGCCCGCCCCATCCGCCGCCGCGGACCCACGCCCAGAGTCCCACGAGATTCGCCCGCCGACCCGCCTCAGCCAGCCCGATCGGGTCCGGCATCTCCGGCATGCCGTCGCGCCACAGTCCGGCCTGGTAGTTCGGCACCGCGCCCTTGCCTTCGAACTCCCGCTGGCACTCCAGTTCGTACACGATCGGCCGATCCCCGCATTCCAGACTGCTCGGGTTCCATTGCTGGTACCGCCAGAAGTCGGTCTGGGTGAACTTGAACGAGAAGATCAGCCGCTCATCCTGCGGCAGCAGGTTCATCAGTTGCCGGCAGACCTCGGGCCGATCGTGGAGCCCGCCGGGCTTCACGTTCCAGGCGCGGACCATGAGCTTGCGGCCGAGCTTGCCCACGACGAGTTCGTAGAAGAAACGGACGAAGCGGTCGAGGCGATGCACGCGGTTCATCCCGCCGCACCGGCTGCAGCGAGGGGAGTAGATGTCATTGCCGGTGAGATACGGGATGCGGTGGGCGTCGTTGTCGCCGAGGCGGAGGACGATGCCCTCGACGTCGCTGATCCGGGCGAGCAGCCCTTCGAGCGACTGGGCGCACATCTCCAGCAATTCGTATGACGCGGGGCACAGGACCGCGCCGTTGCCCTGGCAGGTCATGGCCGAGCCGACCAGTTCCCGGGCGAGCGACGGGGCGTCGAAGGTCAGCCAGACGTCGAGCCCGGCCCGTCGGGCGTCGGCCACGTGGCTCTCGACCTGTTCGTAGAGCTCGCCGACCCACTGGCGCATCTCGGCCGTGGCGGGCGTGTCGGGGCCCAGCAGCCCGGACAGGCCGGTCGAGCCGTAGATCACGACCCCGTCGTACCCCATCTGACGCAAAAGATCGACGTCCCGATAGCGGGTATCAGCGGCCGGTTCGCCGGGGTTGTCGAGGATCGTGGCGAGCGTGAACATACCGACAGTTCTAGCAGGTTCCGCGGGGCCACGCCATCGTCGATTTCGCCGAACGCGCGCTCGTGCCATCTCGGTAGGCAAATCCAGTGGAGTGAGGAGTACCCGAGCACAGACGGGCAAAATGGGTGCCGGGGCAAACCCGAAACTCGAAGTCCGAGACCCGAACCAGTGTTTAACACCCGAATGTCTCAATGCAGAGTGCTGTCACGCGATACCCCCCTGAATCATTCAGGCATTGATTCAGATTTCGAGTTTCATCCCCCGCTGCCAGTCCCCGCGTCATCGCCCTGCCCGGCCTCAGCAAGCTGCTCGATCAGCGCGCATCTCCGGCTACACTGCTTCTTCGCTGAGCGCGATGCAACCGTCTTTGTCGATCTTCAGCAGGCCGAGCGATTCGAGGGCCAGCATGGCCGCCTTCTGCTCCGCCTCCTTCTTGTTCTGGCCCCAGGCGGAGTCGTAGCGCAGGCCGGCGATCTCCACGCAGATTTCAAAGGCCTTGGCGTGGTCCGGGCCCTTCTCGTCCAGCACGATGTACGACGGCAGGTCGGGCATGCGCTTCTGGGCGTACTGCTGCAGGATCGACTTGAAATTGTGCTGGTGGGCCGATTCGGCCGTCTCGTCGATGATCACCGCGGTGTGCTCGAGGACGAATCGGCGGGTCTCCTCCATGCCGGCGTCGAGGTAGATCGCCGCCACCACCGACTCGAACACCGCCGCGGCCAGCGACGATGGCAGCGACGGCCGCCCGACCATCCCCTTGCCCAGACTCAGCAGGTCGGTCAGGCCGATCTCGTTGCTGATCCGGGCGCAGATGCGGCGGCTGACCACGCTGCTCTTGATCTTGGTCAGTTCCCCTTCGAGGTACTCGGGAAACTGGTAGAAGATGTACTCGCAGACGATGGTACCGAGAATCGCGTCGCCGAGAAACTCCATGCGCTCGTTCGATGCGAGGCGATGATCGGCCACCGACGCATGGGTCAGGGCCTCTTCGAGAAGCGCCGGGCGCTCGAAGCGATGTCCGAGAATTCGCTCGGCTTCCGCGCGGATGTCGTCGGTCAGTTCCGGCATAGGTCACCCACACGCACCGGGGGTGGGCCCGTGACGCCGGATCCAGAGAGGCAATTTCGAAACCCGTTCGTACGACGCCGGGCGATCGTGTTTCGAGATGGCCTATCCGTCCATGACCGCGTCGAAACCGGTGCATGCAAACGCAAACCGGACGATACGGCGAGGGTGGCTGCTTGTCAATCTCCGGTCGCCCGAGTAACTTGCCCGCATGCTTCTTCGCACTCCGGCCGTTGTTGTGCTGCTTCTCTCCGCCACGATGGGTCAAGAGGTTCGGGCCGAGGCCGACGCACCCGCCGACGGGTTCGATCCCATGCGCCACATGCGGGTCGACGACGTTCGGCCGGGCATGCGCGGCTACGGGATGACGGTCTTTCAAGGGGTCGATCCCGAGCCCTTCGGCGTCGAAGTCGTCTCGGTGATGCAGGACTTCGGGCCGAACAAGGCGGTGGTGTGGGTGCGCTGTCCTGACCCGCGGATGCAGAAGAGCGGCCCGGTGTCGGGGATGAGCGGCTCGCCGATCTATCTCTGGCCCGGATCGGACGAATGGGGCGAGCAGGAACTCGGCACGCCCGGACACGGCGGGAAGATCATCGGGGCGTTTGCCTTCGGGTACGGTTTCGGCAAGGACTGTTACGTGGGGGTGCAGCCGATCGAGTACATGATCGCCGCCGCCGCCCGGGCGAGGCGGGACGAGCCCGACCGCCGCCCCACCGTCGCGTCGCGGTCCAACGCGCTCGCCCTTGCCCTGCGGGCCGCGAAGAAGGCGGACCTGCCGCCGCGGCGGACCTGGCGGATCGAGGCCCTGGCCGAACTTGCCGGGAGTGACGATGGCGGCGAGGAGCCGCCCGTGGCTGACGCCGTGCCGGGCGCGATGTCGTTGCCCGTGATGGTCAGCTCGCCGGCGCAGGCGAAGATGCTCAAG
>CAYFQS010000096.1:0-11023 GCA_964345245.1 uncultured Planctomycetaceae bacterium
GAGCACGCGCCGTTCTCGCTTCATCCACGATCCGGGAGCAGTTTGCTCCCGGCTATTGCAGTTTGCTCCCGGGTAATGCAGTTTGCTCCCGGGCGGCAGGGCCATCGCATTGGACGGCGTCCGGGTGAGGAACTTCCGCGATCAGTCGATGTCGATATACGGATCGTAGTAGGTGGGAAAGGCGCCGTACCACCACGGTTCGGTCGGCGGAGGGCTGCCGGTCTTCTGAAAGACGGGGGCCGATTCGGTGTGGCCGTCGATATAGCTGGCGTTGACCACGGTGTGGCCGACATGGGCGGCGGTGACGGCGAGCCAGGTTTCGGCGATCCCGCCGCTGGGATCGACCGGGGCGGCGTGATCGTGGTAGTCGGCGAAGTGCACGCCGTCGGTCATCAGCACGCTGTACAACGGATGCCTGGCGTTGCGAATCTTCGCCGCAAGCACGTGGTTCGTACCGAGCTTGTGAGCCCCGATGTATTCGTAACTGGCAAAGGTGGGATTCTCCGAGGCATAATGAGGCGCGTTCTTGATCCCGCCGTAGTGAATGTTGTAGCGGTACTGGTAGTTCCAGCCGTGGCGGTAGAGCCAGGAGCCGGGGGCCCGGTCGAGTTCGGAACTCGGGCAAAGGAACAACTCGTAATCGGGCAGTCGGCCGGTGGCGAGAAGGATCGAGCTGTTGCGCTGCGAGCCGTCGGCGTAGACGGCTTGGCCCATGCCCCGGCCGGTGTTGTAATCGTTGCCGGGCGCCCATCCCCGATAGTCGCCGGAAAACATGATCATGCTGGCGGTGATTTGCCGCTGCTGGGTCATGCAGACCGTCGTGCGGGCGACTTCGCGAGCTTTACCCAACGAGGGGAGCAGAATGGAAATCAACAGCGCGATGATCGAGACCACCACGAGTAGTTCGATGAGCGTAAACGCGGCGGGCCTGCACTGGTAGGGGGAAAAC
This sequence comes from uncultured Planctomycetaceae bacterium, assembly GCA_964345245.1. Lineage (GTDB taxonomy): Bacteria > Planctomycetota > Phycisphaerae > Phycisphaerales > Zrk34 > CAYFQS01. Next base: position 950 of record CAYFQS010000096.1, read on the forward strand.
GGACGAGCCGGTCTGTGGCTGCTACGACCAAGCATACCCTGATGATAACCGATTTCGTTCGCGGACATCCGGAACGCGGAAAAAAACTTACGCGGCTTTGCAGGGCGTGGAAATGCGCCCGCGGACTTGACATTCGCCGCAGAACGTGTATCATTCCATCCGGATGAACGGATGTTATTGGTATGAACGGAAGTGAAACCACCATCCTGAACTGGCTTTCCGTGCTCTCGGACAGTACGCGGGTGCGGGTGCTGCGCCTGCTCGAACGCCAGGAACTGACCGTCGCCGAACTCTGCGCGATCCTGCGGTTACCCCAGTCGACGGTCAGCCGGCACCTCAAGGTGCTCGCCGACGAGGATTGGGCCCGGTCCCGCCGGGAGGGCACGAGCCGGTTCTACCGAGTGACGCTCGACGACCTCGATCCGACCGCCCGCCGGCTGTGGCTGCTGATCCGGGAGCAGACCGCCGACGATCCAGCCATTGAGCAGGATCAGTATCGGCTCGGCGAGGTGCTGACCCAGCGGCAGACGCGGTCGCAGGCGTTCTTCGCCTCGACTGCCGGTCAGTGGGACAAGCTGCGGCACGAGTTGTTCGGCGAGCGGTTCGACCTGCTCGCCATGCCCGCCCTGATGCCCGCGGACTGGACAGTGGGCGACCTCGGGTGCGGCACGGCCCAGATCGCCCGGCGTCTGGCCCCGTACGTCAAGCGGGTCATCGCCGTGGACAGCTCGCCCGAGATGCTCGACGCGGCCCGCGACCTGCTCGAGGGCGCGGAGAACGTCGAGCTCAAGCGAGGCGAACTCGAGCGGCTGCCGATTGATGACCAGACGCTGAACGCGGCGGTGTTCTCGCTGGTGCTGCACCACGTGCCCGATCCGGGCGAGGCGATCGCCGAGGCCGCGCGAACCCTCGCGCCCGCCGGCCACCTGCTGATCGTCGACATGATGCGACACGATCGGAGGGAGTATCAGCAGCAGATGGGCCACGTGTGGCTCGGCTTCGACCGGGAGCAGGTCGAGGAATGGTGCGAGGCGGCGGGGCTGGAGAAGTTGATCTGGCGACCGGTGCCGGCCGAGCCGGACGCGAAAGGCCCGGGCCTGTTCGTGGCCAAGGCCGGACGAGATGAAACGTAATCGGAAGAACTGAAACGATCGCGGGCGACCGCGAGTAACGAGTGACCTGTATTGGAGCAACGACTATGACGACGATGACGACAACGACAACAAAGACGGACGCGCCCCCGTTCAAGGTCAAGGATCTGTCCCTGGCCGAGTGGGGCCGCAAGGAAATCGCACTGGCCGAGGCGGAGATGCCCGGACTGATGAGCGTGCGGCGGGAGCATGCGGCGAGCAAGCCCCTGAAGGGCGTGAAGATCACCGGTTCGCTGCACATGACGATCCAGACCGCGGTGCTGATCGAGACGCTGGTCGAGCTCGGCGCCGACGTGCGCTGGGCTTCGTGCAACATCTTCAGCACGCAGGACCACGCCGCCGCCGCGGTCGCGGTCGGTCCCGACGGCACGCCGAATGACCCGAAGGGCATCCCCGTGTTCGCCTGGAAGGGCGAGACCCTCGAGGAGTACTGGTGGTGCACGGATCAGGCGTTGAACTTCGGGGACGGCGAAGGGCCGGACCAGATCGTCGACGACGGCGGCGACGCGACGATGATGCTGCTCAAGGGCGGGGAGTTCGACAAGGCGGGCAAGGTGCCCGACCCCACCACGGACGATCCGGAAGATCTCGCGGAACTGCTGAAGGTGCTGGCGCGGGTTCAGCAGGAGCAGCCCGGCCGGTGGACGAAGGCGATCGAGAAGTGCCGCGGCGTGAGCGAAGAGACCACGACCGGCGTGCATCGCCTCTACCACCTGCAGCGCGACAACGCCCTGCCCTTCACCGCGATCAACGTCAACGACTCGGTGACCAAGAGCAAGTTCGACAATCTTTACGGCTGCCGCCACTCGCTGATCGACGGGCTCAACCGGGCCAGCGACGTGATGCTCTCGGGCAAGACCGCGGTCGTGCTCGGCTACGGCGACGTGGGCAAGGGCTGCTGCCAGGCCCTCAAGGGCCAGGGCTGCCGCGTGATCGTCACCGAGATCGACCCCATCTGCGCCCTGCAGGCGGTGATGGAGGGCTACGCGGTCAAGACCCTCGAAGACGTGATCGAGGAAGCCGACATCTTCATCACCACCACGGGCAACTACCACGTGATCACCGTGGACCACATGAAGCGGATGAAGGACAAGGCGATCATGGGCAACATCGGCCACTTCGACAACGAGATCGACATGGCCGGGCTCAAGAAGATCACCGAGCAGACGAACATCAAGCCGCAATACGACCAGTTCACCTTCGACAACGGCAAGAGCATTCTCGTGCTCGCCGAGGGTCGGCTGCTGAACCTCGGCTGCGCGACGGGTCACCCGTCGTTCGTGATGAGCAACAGCTTCACGAACCAGGTGCTCGCCCAGATCGAGCTGACACGGAACCGCGAGAACTACGAGCACAAGGTGTACGTGCTGCCGAAGCACCTGGACGAGAAGGTGGCGCGGCTGCACCTCGAGCAGCTCGGGGTGAAGCTCACGAAACTCAACAAGGCGCAGGCCGACTACATCGGCATGCCGGTTGAGGGGCCGTACAAGCCCGACCACTACCGCTATTGATCGCGGCAACGAACGCCCGGCGCGGGCGGTTTCGCCGCCGACGCCGCGCGTGATTCACCGACCACATCGCTGATGCGATGTCCGACCGACCGCCCCCGCTTCTCGTGGGGGCGGTCGTATTTTCCCGGCGTATCACGAAATTTACACCCGCCACTCGATCCGCACCGCGGAGCTGTCTATCGTGCTCCAGGCGGTCAGGGGACCCTGCAGCCTTCACGGAGGAATCGCCCAGCCCCCTCGGCCAACTCAATGATGAGTCGCGCTCGCGCGGTGCGGGCGCTGTTTCACGCAAAAATATTCGCGCAGTGCGAACCACCACTATCTGCTTGAGGGACTAAAAAAGGAGCCACCCCATGTTGAATCAAACTCGAACCCTTCATCTGCTCACCGCGGTGATGACCTTGGCCATCGCTTCGTGGGCCTTCGCCGCCGAGAACACCTACGTCGCCCCGGGCAATCCGGACCCGGAGCCGGGCGCCAAGGTGAAGCAGGTCTACCAAGACCCCGCCTACGGCCACACCGAGCTTCGCGACGATGATTACCATCGCCACCGCGAAGCGGACGGCGCCTGGACGCCGTGGCACTACCGCTACCAGAAACACAATTGGTGGGAGGGCCAGAAGCAGGCGGCCAAACCCGCCGCGCCGAAGCGCACTCACGCTGCCACCGGCAACGCGATGGCTTTCTCCGGCGCTGCCGTGACGGGCACGAGCGACCAGTGCTGCGGCCAGGTCACGTTGAACAAGGAGATGCCGCCCCAGGTCGTGGCCGGCGCGCCGTTCGACTACCAGATGGTGCTGACCAACCACGGCTCAACGACCGTGTACAACGTCAGGGTCATCGACTATATCCCTGACGGATTCGCGGTGAAGTCCACCGAGCCGTCGGCCAAGAAGCAGGGCAAGACCCTGACCTGGACGCTCGAGGAGCTGAAGGGCGGGGCGTCGAAAACGATGACCGTCCGCGGCACGCCGGGCGAGAACGTCGAGAGAATCAAGACCTGCGCCACCGTGAAGTTCGAGCCGCGCATCTGCGACACGACCCGCGTGGTCAAGCCGGCGCTGAAGCTGGCCAAGGAGATGACCGAACAAGTGCTCCTCTGCGATCCGATCCAGGCGAAGTACACGCTGAGCAACGACGGCACGGGCGCGGTGAGCAACGTCACCGTGGTGGACGATCTGCCCGACGGGCTGGTGACCTCCAGCGGCAAGGACAAGATCGAATTCAGCGTCGATTCGCTGGCGCCGGGTCAGTCCCGGGCATTCGCCGCGGAGCTGAAGGCCAACAAGACCGGGAAGTTCAAGAACACCGCCAAGGCGACCGCCGACGCCGGGCTCTCCAGCGAGGACAGCGCGACCGTCACCGTCACCCAGCCGGTGCTGACCCTCGACAAGACCGGCCCGAAGAAGGTCTTCCTCGGCCGGAACGTCACCTATGAGATCACGGTGAAGAACACCGGCGACGCGGCGTCGAAGAACACCAAGCTGGTCGACACGCTGGGCGGCGGGGCGAGCTTCGTGCGGGCCACCGATGGCGGACAGTTCGCCAACGGCAAGGTCACCTGGAACCTCGGCACGCTCCAGCCCAAGGGCAGCAAGAAGGTCGCCGTGACGCTGCGCCCGACCGGCGAGGGCGACGTGGAGGACACCGCCCGCGTGTCCGGCTACTGCGCCGATGCGAAGACCGCCTCCGCGGCGACCGCCGTCGAGGGCATCCCCGCGGTGCTGCTTGAGGTGATTGACGAGAACGACCCCGTCGAGGTCGGCAATGAGACCACCTACGTGATCATCGCGACCAACCAGGGTTCGGCGGTCGGGACGAACATCCAGATCGTGGCCACGCTCGAAGCCGAGCACGAGTTCGTCTCGGCCGGCGGCGCGACGCGGGCGTCCGCCAAGGGCAAGACGATCACGTTCGCTCCGCTGCCGGCGCTGGCGCCGCAGGCGAAGGCGACGTGGCGAGTGAAGGTCAAGGCCGTCAAGCCCGCCAGCGTTCGGTTCGGCATCAAGATGACCCTGGACCAGGTCGGCGACCGGCCGGTTACAGAAACCGAAGCGACCAACTTCTACGAGTAATCGCTTCATCCGGATGACGCCATGCGGCGTCAACGTCATCGAGGCCTTGCGGGGCATGCCCCCGTCACCGCCAAGACCCATGAGCTGCACGACGGTTCGCCGTCGTGCAGCTTTTCTCATGGGACGAGGGGGCGAGGATGAACCCACCGTTCAGGGCAGGACCGAATTGCCGGGCAACACGGCGTGGAACTCGAAACCCGAACCGGCCGGGCTTCCTCGCGGCTCCCCGTGAGCCGGCCGTTTTCGTGCCGGAGGCCGGGCGCGTATGCTATGGTCGATGAACGCCTCGGACGCCACCCTTGAAGCGCTGGTCTGGACCGACGAACCGCGGGCCGGCCTGGTCGAGCGCGTGCTCGGCAAGCTGCCCGAAGTGTCGGTGCTGGCGGTCGGCTGCCCGCGCCGGGGCGGGATCACCGAACTCGCCCGGCAGTTTGACGCCGAGGCCGGCGACGACCTGCGGAAGATGCTCGTCGATCATCCGGCGCGGTTTCTGCTGCTGGCCACGGCGGAAGCGGTGAACCAGAAGGCGGCATTCACCGCCCTGGAATCGGGCACGGACGTGCTGGCGGTCGAGCCGCCGGGCGCGGCGGCGAGCCAGGCGATCGTCATCGAGCCGACGGACACCACGTTCGGCCGGCTCGTGCCCACGCCGTGGCTTCGCCTGAGCCGGCCGCTGCTCGCCGCGGCCGAGCCGGAGCAGGTCTACGGCCAGGCGCAGTCGGCCAGCGCGGTGGCGCTCGGCCCGCCGGAGGCCGGCTCGCTGCTCGCCCGCCTTTTCGACGTCTTCGACATCACCTGCCGACTCTTCGGCATGCCGGCGATGATCGACGCCGCCCTCGCCGGCCCGCTCGCCAAAGTCCCGGACGACCTGCGGGGCCTGACGGGGCACCTGACCGCGAATCTGCACCTCCAGGAACGCGCCGCCGCCACCGTTCATGCCAGCGACCGCGCGGCGGTGTGGCATCGCCGGCTCGACGTGCTCGGCGACGCCGGCCAACTCTCGCTCAACGACCGCGGCTACCGCCTCCACAACGCCGACGGCACCGAGATGGACGCGATGGTCGAAAACGACGGCGGCCCGGTCGATCCCGCGGAACTCATCGCCCGGCAGTGGCGCTGGATGATCGACCACCCGGGCGGCCCCGTGCCAGCCGATCGCCGCGAGGTGCTCGCCTGTTGCCAGGCGGCGATGCTCAGTTGCCGCACCGCCCAACCCGAGTCGCCGGGGATGTTCGTCCGCATCTCCCGCGCCTGACCGCATGACCTGCCGGTTGTAGCCACCCTATCATCACGCCAGGGTGATCGCCCCGCCGTCCAGGGCCGTGGGCGATCTCGTGGTGTGGGGCGTCTCGCTGGGGGCGTGTCCCAGGTAACTGTCTTCAGCCAGAGGATTGCATGTTCACGCCGCGCGACCGTATTCTCGCCACGCTCAATCACCAGACGCCCGATCGCATCCCGACCGAGGGATGGTTCCATCACGAAGTGATGGCGAAACTGAAAGAACACTTCGGCACCGGCGACTGGCACGTGGTCGAACACGAGTTGGGCATCGAGGGCTGGGCCTGCGTCGGCATCGGACTGCGCTTCGGCGACTATCACCAGCGAACGACGCCGCGACCGGACCATTGCGACGGCCGGCGGGCCGTGTGGCTCGACCGCCGGACCTACGAAGACCCCTGGGGCGTGCGGTTCCGACTCGACGAGCATGACCGGTACGAGCAATGGTTGTCGGGCCCGTTGCAGGACGCCGAGACCGCCGACGACATCGCCTGCCTCCGCATGCCGCAGCTCGACGACGTGCACGAACCCGAAGGGCTCGCCGAGCAGGTCGAGAAGCTCAAGGAGCTCGACTACTTCGTGTCCGGCGGCGTGGAGAATCCCTTCAAGCGCTACTGGCACCTCCGCGGGTTCGAGAACGCGCTGGCCGACTACCTGATCAAACCCGAACTGCTGCGGGCGGCGTACGATCACCTGTTCTCCCTGTCCACCGACATTGCGGTGCGACTGACCCGGGCGGGCGTGGACATGATCAAGGTGGTCGGCGACATCGCCATGCAGGACCGCGTGCTGATGGGCCCCGACCTCTGGCGGGAATATGACAAGCGGTACTGGGCCTACCTGATCGACCTCTGCCGCCAGAACAATCCCGACGTGCATTTCTTCTTCCACAGCGACGGTGATCTGACCGGCGTGATGGACGACCTGATCGAGGTCGGCTTCGACGTGATCAACCCGATTCAGCCGGAGTGCATGGACCCGTACGAAGCTCACGAGCGATGGGGGGATCGGGCGACGATGCACGGCTGCGTCAGCATCCAGCGAACGCTGCCCTTCGGCACCCCGGCCGAAGTCGAACGCGAGGTGAAGGACCTGATCGACCACTGCGGCCGGGACGGCGGCCTGGTGCTCATGCCGTCGAACGTCATTCAGCCGGACACGCCGGTCGAGAACATCATCGCCTGTTTCCACACCGCCCGCGACACCGACCCCCGGGCGGTGTAGGACAGAACCGCGGTAGCCAGCACACCGGGCGCCACAGGCAAGCAAGGTCGCCTGGGCGAACTCGATGGTCCGTGCTTCATGGGTCATGCAGAAACACGGCCAACCGTCGCCTCCATGGCGGTCGACTTCCGCCCTTGGCGCCGTCCGCCAGAAACCTTCAAGTCGTACTCACGGTTGGCCTCATCTGCGCCATTTCTCGTTCGTATTACAATGCCTCGCATGGTGGACGATCTGCCGATAGCGCTGTCGGAATACGGGCGGGCGTCGACCCGACCGGCCCCGGTGAGCCGGATGATGGGCGACTTCGCCGCGGACTTTCGCGACCGGTTCGACGTGAACCTCGGGGTCGGCTACGTCAGCGACGAGGTCCTGCCGCGGCAGCTCATCGAGACGGCGATGCGCGAGGTGCTCGCCGACCCGAAGACGCACCACTCGCCGCTCAACTACGGCGGGCCGGCGGGCTCGCCCAATCTCATCGACGCCATCCGGCGCTTCCACGTCGACCACCACGTCGGCAAACACACCGCGGCCACGCTCGACCGCCGCCGCATCGTCATCGGCGTCAGTGGGGCGACGAGTTTGCTCGACGCCCTCGCCCAGGTGCTCCGCCCCGGCCTCGTGATCACCACCGATCCGATCTACTACATCTTCGCCAACCAGCTCGAACGGATGGGTTACCAGATCGTCGCCGTGCCGGAGGATGACCACGGCATGCGCGTCGATCTGCTCAGCGCCCGTCTCGACGCGATGAGCGAGGCCGAGCGACAGCGACTCAGCTTCGCCTACATCGTCTCAGTGAACAACCCGTCGTGCACCATTCTCGCCAATGATCGCCGACACCGAATCGTCGATTGCTTCACCGATCTGTCCCGCCGGATCGGCCGGCAGGTGCCGGTGGTGTTTGACACCGCTTACGAGGGGTTGATCCACGATCAGAGCGTGCCGCCGGTCGAGTCGGGACTGCTGCACGACGAAGCGGGCATCGCCTGCGAGATCGGCACGCTGTCCAAGATTCTCGCCCCGGCGCTGCGCGTCGGGTACCTGATCGCGAGTCCCGGACCGCTGGTCGACGCGGTGGTGCAGAAGACCTCCGACACGGGGTTCAGCGGGCCGCTGCTGACCCAGGAGATCGCCGCCCGGCTTCTCGATCACCACCTCGCCGACCAGTTGCCGCGGAGCCGGGCGGTGTACCGTGAAAAGGCGACCGCCGTGCGGCGATGGATCGACCAATACCTCGGCCGCCACGTCGAGCATGACACCGGCGGCCGGGCGGGGTTCTACTTCTACCTCACCCTCCGCGGCATCGAAACGCACGAACGCTCGCCGCTGTTCCGCGAACTCACACGCAAGCGCGAGGATATGCCGCGGGTGATCTACGTGCCCGGCGAACACTGTGTGCACCGCGGCGGTGAGCTTGCCGAAACCGCCCGCCGCCAGCTCCGGCTCAGCTACGGCTATGAAACGCTGGACCAGATTCACCGCGGCATCCGACGTATCGCGGAAGTGATTGACCAGTTGCCTGAAGCGACCGGCTCGTGATGACTTTCGACGAATCCCCGCCACCGTCGGACTCGAGACGGAGTGCAGAGCCGGCCGTGCATACGCGGCGCGCCCCGCGTTCGGCCCGGTCCGCCGGCGGGGCCCGGCTCACCGGGCCGCACCCACGACGCCGCAGGCCCATCCACCCGCCAATTGCTTCGCCTATCTATCGCTGTGTCCCGGGCATCCCCTCCCCCTGGGCCGCGCCCGCCCCGCGGCGTTACCCACCCGACGCACTACCCCGGCGCGCCCGTATCACAATAAATCATCCTGACACCTTTTCTAGCGCGGGTTATCGCCCGCGAGGTGCCGGACCACGCGGCGCAGAATCTCTTTGTTGTCCCGCTTGGTAATGTCGGACCCGGGCCCTTTGTTCCACATCGGTTGACGATCAAACATGGCGATCACCGCCCCCTTGCCAACGGTGGCTTCGGCGAGCACCGCCCATTTCGGGTTTTCCACGGTCACATTCCGGGTGTCGAGTTTCAGACTCCCTCCGGACACCCGCAGGTCCGGGTCCAGGGGAATCAGCACGCGGGCGTCGCGCTCGGGGTCGACCGCCACGGGAGAAACTCCCTCGCCCTCGAACACCGGCCGTCCGGTCAGGACAGGGTGGGTCGCATCCTCCGCAGCGCGGTACGCGCGGGTGCCGCCGGCGAGGTCCACGGTCACTTGCATGCCGTACCGTGAAATCAGGTTATTGACCACGCCCTGGCCCACGGGATTCTTCAGGCCCACCTTGCCATAGTGGCCGCCCGCCGCGGAGTCGCTGTAGATGAGCATGCCCCCGCCGTCGCGCAGCCATCGATCCAGCGCGGCCTTCTCCTGTTCGCTCCATCGTTTCTGGTGCAGGCCGAAGACAATGACGTCCTTATTCGCCAGAAACTTTTCGTTCAGCGTGGTTTGCTGATCATAGAACTGCGCGATGTCGTAGCCCTGGGCCTCAATCATCCGGCGGAATTCACTCAGTCCGTGCTTGCCCTCATCATCAATGAGCATTTGATGGAAGGGCTTTTTATCGCCGGAAGGCACATCACCTTCCGCGGAAACGTCGCCGTGAATGTAGGCAATGGTCTGGGCGACGGCGGCCGGGGCGACACCGAAGCCACACGCGCTGGTACAAAAGAGAACCAGGCCGAGTCGAATCATGCGGGCACCTCACTGAGAACTGCTGATCGATGTTATGCGCCGGGCTAACGCAGGCGCGGCGGAGAAAAAGGGTCGCGGCGTGTTACGCTCCAGGTGGTTGTCCACTTGCCAACAGGAAGGAGCTTTCCATGTCGCCAGCCCCGAATC
>CAYFQS010000097.1:0-3003 GCA_964345245.1 uncultured Planctomycetaceae bacterium
CACAGCCACAATACTCATGAGTCTCAACATAGTCTGGTCCTCTCCAAAAAAAGAAAAAAGCGTGTCGGTTACGTTCGTACTACGGTTACGGTGGGTGGGAAAACTATCGGGTCCGTCTCATCCTTTCGCCCCTGCCCTCAAGTCTGCTTCGCAGCTTTGCCCTCCTATGCTGGTCGGTTCACACGTTGCTTCTCGGGCCGGGTGCTCGGCGGAATCCCGGCCCGACCGACGCAAGTCATTTTACCCTCCCGATTGCCGCCGTTCGGTGCGATAATGATTAGGAAACGATTAATATCCGCCGGAAAAACCCCGGCACCGTTCCGAGCCGGCCAGCCGCCCCGCAACCCCCTTTGCCGATTGTCCCAAAGCATTCATCGGACAGTCACATATAAGTAATTTTCACAAAATACTTTAACACAGCATGCGACCTTTTCACCAAACCGCAGCGTGTTTTTCCGCCAGGCGACACCCACAAGCAGGAATGGTGTAAACTGTTTTCATTAAGATATTTACGATATGTCTCGGCGTCTCCGCGGTTCGTTCGGGTGTTTCCGGATTACCCGGTTTACCCGGATTCACATCAAAATCAGCCACGCCGCACCCTGTGCTCACAAAAAATGGATAACATGGCGGGCATGATTCGCCTGATTGACGATCCCGCGGCGCCGGACGTCGAAGGTCGGCGGTACGACATGGTACCCGGATTCACCTCGCGGGGCGGGCGACGCTGAACGTGACCGGCGGGCGTGATCTCTGTTACCATCCCGGCGGTCGGAAGCTTTCCGGGAAATCCGCATCGGAACTCACCGGCACTCGTGGAGGGCGGTCTATGCCAGCCGATTCGAACCATAATGTTGACCCGGAGTCACTCGGCCCCGTGCTGCTGATCGGCGCCGATGGGATGCTCGGCCGGGCGTGGCGGCGCCGGCTCGAGGCCGACGACGTCGAAGTGGTCGCCCCGAGTCGCGACGAGCTCGACCTGACCGACGCCGACTCGGTCCGCGAGCACGTCACCGCGCATCGGCCGATCGTGGTCAACTGCGCCGCCTGGACCGACGTGGACGGCGCCGAGTCGCACGTCGAAGCCGCGGAGCAGGCCAACGGCTACGCGGTGGGCCGGCTCGCCGACCGCTGCGCCGAAGTCGACGCGTTGCTCGTGCACTACAGTACGGATTACGTGTTCGCCGGTGAGTCCCGCCGACCGTATTGCCCCTGGGACATGGCTCTGCCGTGCAATACGTATGGCATGAGCAAGCGGCTGGGCGAGACGCTCATCGACCGCTCCCGGGCCCGCTGGCTGCTCGTCCGCACGAGCTGGCTCTACGCGCCGTGGGGCAAGAACTTCGTGCTGGCCATGGCCCGTCTCACCGCCGAGCGCGATGAGCTGACGGTCGTCAACGACCAGCGCGGCCGGCCGACCAGCGCCGTCCACCTCGCCGGGATGACCTGGGGCCTCGTTCAGCGCGGCGCGACGGGCATCTACCACGTGGCCGACGGCGGGGAGTGCACGTGGTGCGACCTGGCCTGCGAAGTCGGCCGGCTCGTGCGCCCTGACTGCCGCATCGAGCCGTGCACGTCCGAGCAGTTCCCCCGTCCCGCGGCGAGGCCGAGCAACAGCGTGCTGGACCTCGGCTACATCGAGGCGATCTTCGGACCCATGCCGCACTGGCGGGATAACGTCCGCGCCGCCCTCGCCGAGGCGGGCTGGATTGACGCGGAGCCGGCGGCGCGGCCCGCTTGAGACGACCGCCCCTGGGATCACCCTATCAACCAACGTGTTCGCACAGGAAACGACCTGACATGCCCACCATCCTCGTCACCGGCGGCGCCGGGTTCATCGGCTCAAACTTCATCCGTTTCGCACTCGACCGGCGTGACGATCTGAAGATCGTCAACCTCGACGCCCTGCGCTACAGCGGCAACCTCGAAAACCTCGCCGGGCTCGAGGACGATCCCCGCTACCGCTTCGTCCGCGGCGACATCTGCGACATCGACTGCGTCAACGCCCTGATGGAAGGCATCGACGCCGTGGTCCATTTCGCCGCCGAAAGCCACGTCGACCGGTCGATCATGGACAGCCGGCCCTTCGTGACCGCGAACGTGATGGGCACGCAGGTGCTGCTCGACGCGGCCCACCGGGCCGGGGGCAAGCGATTCGTTCACGTGAGCACGGACGAGGTGTACGGCTCGCTGCCGCTGGACAATCCGGAGGTGAAGTTCACCGAGGAGACGAACATCACGCCGAACAGCCCCTACGCCGCGAGCAAGGCCGCCAGCGACATGCTGGTGCGGGCCTTCCACCACACCCACGGGATGGACACGGTGATCACCCGCTGCTCCAACAACTTCGGGCCTTACCAGTTCCCCGAGAAGGTGATTCCGCTGTTCGTGACGAATCTGCTGGAAGGGAAGCAGGTGCCTCTGTACGGCGACGGGAAGAACGTGCGTGACTGGATTCACGTCGACGACCACGCCGAGGCCGTGCTCACCGTTTACGAGAAGGGCGAAGCGGGCGAGGTGTACAACATCGGCGGGAACAACGAGCGGTCGAACCTCGAGCTGACGCACACGATCCTCGAACTGATGGGCTGCGGCGAGCAGATGATCGAGTACGTCAAGGACCGCCCCGGCCACGACCGCCGGTACGCGATGGATTCCAGCAAGATTCGCGACGAACTCGGCTGGCAGGCCGGCCGCTCCGCCTGGCCCGACGCCCTGGCGTCCACCATCGACTGGTACCGCGAGAACGAGCAGTGGTGGCGCCGCGTCCGCAGCGGCGAATACCGCGAGTATTACCGCAAACAATACGAAGGTCGGAGCTGACGGCCCGCCCGGCAGGCCGGTCGGGTGGGCAAGCGAGCTCCGCTCGCGCCGCCCACCACGCAGACGGCGAACCCTTCGACCGCACCGCGCGACACCCACGCCGCGCGATGATCGATGAACAAAGCGCGCGCGGCACCTCGGCCGAACACCGGCGCGCACTGCCCGGTGGGCGACGCCCGC
>CAYFQS010000097.1:3103-11006 GCA_964345245.1 uncultured Planctomycetaceae bacterium
GCGCGCGGCACCTCGGCCGAACACCGGCGCGCACTGCCCGGTGGGCGACGCCCGCCCTACGGGGTGATCCGCTCGAGGCGGGCTTTGACGGCTTCGAGGTCGTGCTGGAGCTTGGCCCGCAGGGGGGCGGTTTCGCTGCAGGCGGCGACGGCGCGTTGCAGGAAAGCGCCGACGCGCCGGAGCATGTTGGTCTTTTCCGGACCGACGGCGCCGTCGGCATGATCGCGATACCAGCCGGCGACGGCCTGGGCTTCGTCGCACGTGAGCTGTTCGATGGGTTTGGCGGCGAGCTGGACCATACGCTCGGTGTCGTTGAACTGGAGTCCGCGGGCGTGCTTCGCCGCGGCCGCCGGGTCGTTCATCTCCACCACGAGCAGCCGCACGAGCGTGCGCCGGGCGATCTGGGCATCGGGGCTCCGCTCGAGGATCGCCCGCAGCCGCTGAATCTGCTCGACGCTGCGGCGGGTGGCGGTCAGTTTCCGCACGCGGGCCCGGAGAGGATCGAAGCGGGGCGAGTTGATCGCGCCGGCCACGTTGCGGGCTTCCTCGATCAGCGGGAGGGCGGCGTCGTAGGCGGGCTTGTGATACGTGCGGGCTTCGAGTTCGGCGTCCGCCATCGCGCTGAGCAGAGCGACCAGCCGGGCGCCGGGCGAGGCGCGGTCCGGGCCTCGCTCCGTCCGGAACCAGTCCCGCAGGGCGGCGAGCAGGCGCTGCTCCGCCTCGCCTTGACGCTCGGGATCGCAGGCCCACAGCAGCTTCGCCGCCCGCGCCCGCGCGGGGTAGACCTCGCGCACGAGGCGGTCGGTCTCGCCCATCTTCTTGAGCCGGCGTTCGACGCGCAAGGCGAGCGACTCGATGCGGTCGGCAATCAGCGCGGCAAGGTGGCGATCGGTCGCCTTGATCGACTCACCGTAGCTGACGAGCATGCCGAGCAGTTCGACGTCGTCATCGGGCAGGGGGGTCTCGGTGATGCGGAGCAGGTCGGAACCGAACAACTCATCAAAGCGGGCAGCGGCGGGGGCGTAGGGATCGTGGGCCTCGGTGTCGGCGGGCCGGGTCGTCGCGGGCCGGGTCGCCGCGGGAGCGGGCGGCGGGGCCGGCTCGGTCCCCGCGGCGAAGGACGCCGAAGCGGCCCACAACACCATGCAGACTCGAAATTCGACCGAACTCATGGCAGCGCCTTGGCAAAAAGCTTTCGGACATTTTACCAGATTGCGGGCCGGGCGATTCGGGCCGGTAAAATCGGCGGTACGGCGGCGGCGAAGCGTGGGTCCGTATAAATTCTTCGCTCATTCAAGCTGAGCGGGGATACGCCGGGCGGCGAGAGGCGGACGCCGGCGAAAAATGTCCGGCGAATCTCTCAAGGGACTTCCCGCGGGTGGTCGATATCGCGTGCAAATACGGAAATTTCCCCCTCAGGGGGCTTGACTTGACAAAGTGGGTTGCGACAATGGGTGCTGATGCGGCGAGACTGCGACTTACCGCCGCATCGGAAAACGGGCCTTAGAGGTCCGGGCGTCTGAAGCGAGAGGCATAAACGCGACGCGCCCGGTGCCCGGATTCAACCAGAGGCAAGGAAGTCAGGCGACACCATGTTTCGCACGGATGAGGCAAACAGTCGCAAGAACCTGATGAACGTTAAACGGACACCCGCCGCGTGGGCGGGGCTCAACCTTCGCGCTAACGAAGGATGAGGATGTCCAAACCAGACCATTGCGTGGATGGCTCTGGAGCTGGATGGTTCACAGTGTGCTCTATCTTTTATGGAGACGGTCAATGCACAGGAAACTGATCGCTTACGTAGGCGTCCTGGTTTTCGGTCTGTCAGGGGCGTCGTTCGCGGCTCAGACCGAAGGGACCTCGGATCTTCAGGCGGAACTTGCCGCCCTGAAGGCGGAAGTCGCGCAGCTTCGCGCGACGCAACAGAACGACTGGCTTAACGAGCAGCGGACCGAGCAGGTCAAAACGCTCGTGCGGGATGTGTTGGCGGATGCCGACACGCGGGCTTCCCTCGCTGAGGGCGGCATGACGGCTGGCTACCGGGATAACTTCTTCCTGGCCAGCGACGACGGAAACTTTTTGCTGAACTTCGCCGGGCAGGTGCAGTTCCGCTACATCTACGCGGACGCCAACAATGCCGGCGGCTCGTTCAGCCCCGGTTTCGACGGCGTGTTCTTCACCGGTGACGACGTGGTGACCTCCGACGTGGCCGACGACAACGAGAGCGGGTTCACCATGCGTCGCGTCAAGCTCGACTTCTTCGGGCACGTGATCGATCCGAACCTGGAGTATCGTGTCCGCGGCGCGTTCAACCGCAACGGCGGTGCGTTCGATCTCGAAGACGCGTACGTGAAGTACCGGTTCGCCGACGGCATGCACGTCCAAATGGGTCAATTCAAGGCCCCGTTCAATCGCGAGGAACTGGTCGAGTCGGAACACCTGCTCGTGATGGAGCGCTCGAACGTCAACGAGTTCTTCACCCTCGGCTACACGCAGGGCATCGCCGTGACCGCCGTCCTCCAGGACATGGTCAAGCTGACCGGTACGGTGTATGACGGCCGCGAGGCCCAGAACGTGGACTTCGACCAGGACGCCTCGGACATCGCTTTCGCCGGTCGCGCGGAAGTGAAGCTCGCCGGCAACTGGGAGCAGTTTGAGGACTTCCAGGCCTGGTCGGGCGACCAGATGGGCCTGCTGGTCGGTGCGGGTATCGACTACGAGCTCGCTGAAGGCGGCCAGCCCGCGGCCGGCACGGGTCTGAACTTCACCGACTTCATCCAGTGGACCGTGGACGGCTCGTTCGAGTTGTATCCGTTCAACGTGCACGTTGCCGGCTTCGGCCGTCACGTCGATGACGACTTCGGCATCAACGCCGACCAGTACGGCATCCTCGCCCAGGCCGGCGTGTTCGTCATCCCCGACAAGATGGACGTGTACGGCCGCTGGGAGTGGCTGGATCACAACGGTCTGATGGAAGACGCCAGCACCCCGCTGACCCCGACCGTCGAGGACGAGATTCATATCTTCACGGTCGGCACCAACTACTACTTCACGAAGCATGACTCGAAGTTCACCTTCGATGTTCAGTACGCTCCGGAAGGCATCCGCAATGGTGAGCAGAACGCCGGCCAGATCAGTCAGCCGACCAGCGACGACAGCCAGTTCGTCGTGCGGGCTCAGTATCAGCTTCTGTTCTGATACGACATGAGCAAGCTCCCTCCGATCCGCGTGAGCGGACGGAGTCAGACCGGCCGGTTCGAGGCGACTCGAGCCGGCCGGTTTTTTCGTGGTTCGAAGACGGCGGGGGGGAACAGAGCGCGACGCCCAAGGCCGGTCATGGCCGGAGCGTCAGCGCAGGCCTTGGCGGGGCTTGCGGGTGCGAGGACAACAAATCCCCCCGGCGTCCTCGGCGCTCCTCCGCGCCTTGGCGGTCAATCGGCTCAAATCGCGATGCCGGGGTCTAGAGTCGCTCGGCGACGAGCGAGGCGAGTTCGCTCCGCTCGCTGCGCATGAGCAGGATGTGCCCCACGAGGGAGTTGCCTTTGAGCTGCTCCACCGCGTAGCTCAGGCCGTTGCTCGAGGAGTCCAGGTAGGGATTGTCGATCTGCATGATGTCGCCGGTGAGCACGAGCTTCGTGCCCTCGCCCACGCGGGAGGCGATGGTCTTGACCTCATGGGGCGTCAGGTTCTGGGCCTCGTCCACCACCATGTACTGGTGGGGGATTGATCGGCCTCGGATGTAGGTCAGCGGCTCGAGAACGATGGTGCCGTCGTCGAGCAGGCCCTTCATCCGCTGTTCGGCGCTCTTGGAGTCGGGATTGGGCGACGCCCCGCCGCGGGTGGAGAGCAGGTAGGCGAGGTTGTCAAAGATCGGGCCCATCCAGGCGGCGAGCTTCTCGTCCTTGTCGCCGGGCAGATAGCCGATGTCGCGGCCCATGGGCATGATGGGCCGGGCGACGAGCATGCGGTCGTAGCGGTCTTGGTTGAGGATCCTGGCCAGCCCGGCGGCGATGGCGAGCAGGGTCTTGCCCGACCCCGCCGCCCCGAGCAGGGTCACGAGTTTCACCTCGTCGTCGAGCAGCAGGTCCATGGCCATGGTCTGCTGGACATTGCGGGGCAGGATGCCCACCACGGGCTTGCGAGGCCCGGTGCAGGGCATGATGTGGCCGGTGTCCCCGATCCGTCGGGCGAGGCCGGTGTGCGAATCGTCGCCGATGTCCTTGAGCAGGACAAACTGGTTGGCGTGGATCACCTCCATCGCGGGCGGGGCGGCATCTTCCTGCCCGCCCGGCGCTTCGTCCGGCACGATGTACTTGTCCAATTCCGGCAGCGGCAACTGCTTCTGGTCGTACAGCCGATCGATTATCGCCGTATCGACCGTGATCTCGGTGTAGCCGGTGTAGAGACGGTCGGCGTCGACTTTCTGGGCCTCGAAATCCTCGGTGGGGATGCCGAGCGTATCCGACTTGATCCGGGCATTGATGTCCTTGGAGATGAACACGGTTCGTCGGCCCCCCTGCTGATAGTGCCAGGCGACCGTGATGATGTTGTTGTCCGGGGTCTCCTCGCTGAGCGTGGGCGGGGGGTTGTACTCCCCGAGGTCCACCTGGACCCGCCCGCCGTGCCCGTTCCACTCCACGCCCTCGCTGAGCCGGCCCTTCGTCCGCAGCGTATCGAGGTGACGGATGACCTGCCGCGCATTTCGCCCCGTGTCGTCGGAATTGCGCTTGAAGCGGTCGAGTTCCTCGATCACGGTGAAAGGAATGACCACCAGGTTATCGGCGAACATGAACAGCGCGTTGGGGTTGTGGATCAGAACGTTGGTGTCGAGCACGAAATGCTTCGGATGGCCGTTGTCGGACTTCCGGTCGAAATCGTTCTGAGGCAAAGGGTGAGTCCTCCGCGAACACAAGGAGAAGTTCGCCGCCGCGGGCCGGGGCGGGATCACCCGCCCCACTCGATCTCGATCACTATAGCACGTCACGAACCGGCGCGGCGGCCGGTTCGTGACGATTTGGTTAGCTTCCGCGGCATTTTACGTTCGCCCCAAGAGCTCGCGACCGATCAGTCGTCGATCTCCTCGGGGGCCTTGAATTCCGCGGTGTCCTGCTTGTGGAAATGCCCGAGGAAATCGCCCTGCATGTCCTGCTCCGACACGCCGACGGCCCGCATGATGTACGGTTCGACGACGAACTGGCCCCCACAGAGGTACAGGCCGATCTGCACGAGCCGGCAGTAGCGGACGATGATCGGCTGCGTACCGATCACGTGGGGGTTATCCGTGCCGGCCGACGTGAATTCGACCCGCCACGTTGTCCCCGGATCGATGAACTGCTCGGTCACGAAACCGACCCCGCCCCGGCTGATATCGCGGATCATCGCCGTTATCGAGGCCTGTTCGTCCCGGGGATCGGCCATGTCGCGGAGCAGGGCCTCGCACCGTACGGGGAAACGCCGGAACTGTCGCTTGCTCTGCTCGGGCGGCTCCTGTTTCCAGAACTCCATACGGGACAGGACTTCGAGCAAGTCTTTCGGTTCGGCCACGCGTGACATCGCAAGCACTCCTGTTCGGTCTTGCTTCGCCCCCAGTGGGGCCGATTCAATGTTCGGCCCGTTGCACCCCGAACCCAGAAACAGGACCAGGAGGCAACGATAACAACATCTAACATCGACCAGCCAATCCCAGAACTTTACGGCCACGGTCGACGGGCCTCCGTATTTTCCCGCAATCCCCGCTATACTGCCCCGACACCGCCCCACGCACCCGCAAAGCTCGATTCCAACCCCCGCCCGCGCCTAGGATGCGTCCGAATGGGCAGGATCCTCGCTCAATTCGCGTCTACGGATCACGCATGGCCCGTGCGGCTGCTGCTCAATGGATGGGGGTTGCTGCTTGAGACGGCTCCCTGGCTGCTGCTCGGATTGCTGCTCGGCGGGCTGGTGCACGTGGTCGTGCCCACCGGGACGATCGGTCGCTGGCTGGGGCGCGGCGGCTGGCGGGCGTCGGCGTCGGCGGCCCTCGTCGGCACGCCGCTGCCGCTGTGTTCCTGCGGCGTGCTGCCCGCGGCACTGGGGTTGCGACGCAGTGGGGCGTCCAAGGGCGCCACGGTCTCCTTTCTCATCGCCACGCCGGAGAACGGCTTCGACTCCATCGCCCTGTCGTACGCCCTGCTCGGGCCGTTCATGATGCTCGCCCGCCCCGTGGCGGCGCTGGCCTCGGCCACGGGGATCGGCTGGGCGGTGGACCTCGCCGACCGGGGCCGGCGGGATCAACCCGCAGCCCCGGACCCCGCCGAGGCCGGCGAGGCCGCCGCGACCTGCTGCGAATCCGCCCCCGAGCCGCAGGCCGCGTCATGCTGTGACACGGCCGAGTCGGCCGGCGATTGCTGCGCCGCATCCGAACCACCGCCCGGACGCGATCAGCCGCTGTGGCGACGGATCGTCACCGGCTGCGCCTACGGGCTCACCGAGATTCTCGACGACCTCGTCGGCTGGCTGCTGGTGGGAATACTGCTCGCGGCGGTGATCGCGACGTTCGTGTCTCCCGCCGCCCTCGGCGAGTGGGGCCGGGGACCGCTGGCCATGGTCGTGATGCTGGCGATCGGGATTCCGATGTACATCTGCGCCAGCGCCTCGACGCCGGTCGCGGCGTCGCTGCTCGTGGCAGGGGTCTCGCCCGGCGCGGTGCTCGTGTTCCTGCTCGCCGGGCCGGCGACCAACGTCGGCTCCTTCGGCATCGTCCGACGCGAACTCGGGCTCAAGACCGCGCTGATCTATATCGTCGGGCTGGCGTTGCTGACCATCGCGCTCGGCGTGGCGACCAACTTCATCATCGACACCCTGGCCATCAGCGTAGTCGCACAGGTCCGCGAAGCGGGGCGATTCGTCCCGTGGTGGCTGGCGGTACTGTGCGTGATCGTGCTCACCGTCGCCTCGGTGCGCCCCCTCCGCCGCGCGGTGCGACTGCCGCGCCTCGCCAAACCACAGCCCGCCTCCCAGCCGGGTGCGTGATCGCGATGCTCCGATTATCATTGCTCGCGGCCCGGGTTTCAGGGCTCAGATTTGAGAGTCGGCTTCGCCCATGACGCTTGCTATCTTCATTCAGTCGCTCGAGTCCGACCCGGTCTTCTTCGTCAGCGTGGCGGTGACGGTGATCGTGAGCATCACGCTGCATGAGCTGGCCCACGGGGCGGCGGCGATCCGCCTCGGCGACGACACGCCGCTCCACCAGGACCGGATGACGATCAACCCGCTGGTGCACATGGGCCCGCGGTCGCTGATCGTGCTGGCCCTGTTCGGAATCGCCTGGGGTCGGATGCCGATCAGTCCCGGGCGGCTGCGCGGCCGGCATGCCGAGGCCCTCGTCGCCGCCGCCGGACCGGCGAGCAACCTCGTGCTCGGTTTGCTCGGCCTGATCGCCCTGGGCCTGTGGCTGCGATTCCAGCTTCCCAGCCCGGACGATACGCCCCTGGTCGAAAACGGGCGGATGTTTCTCTACCTTTTCGGCTCGACCAACTTCCTGCTGTGCCTGTTCAATCTCGCCCCCGTCCCGCCGCTCGACGGCTCGCACATCCTCGCCAACTACCACCGCGGCTATCGACGCTGGATCAGCGACGCCTCCAGCCAGGGCGTGATGATCCTGCTGTTCATCGCGGTGTTCGTGTTCGGCTTCGTGTTGTGGGACGCGGCCTACGGCGTGGCGGCACGCAGGTGCGGCCTGTCCGGTCGTGTATCCGGTGCAATGTCTGCGCGGAAAAGCGGCACGAGAGCGTCTATCAGCGCGCCGGGCGCCAGCGGAGCGCAATAGGCCAGAAGCGCGAAGGGAAGCGGAAAGATGGCCGTGCGCCGGCGCGATTCCGTTGCCGAGACGATCCTGCGGGCTGCAGCATCGGCGGAGATCTCG
>CAYFQS010000098.1:0-10992 GCA_964345245.1 uncultured Planctomycetaceae bacterium
GGGAGAGTTTCATCACCGCGCCGACCAGTCGGCCGATGGCTTTCATGTTGCCCGCTCGCACGTCGTCCGCGGCCTGGGGCTCGGCGTCGATCGCCTGCTCACACCACCGTTCGAGTTTTTCCGCATCCGAAACCTGGATGAGGTTCTGCGCTCGCGCGAGCTCTGACGGAGATATCGAGACGTCCTTGTGAGTGGTGTTAATCATGGTTGCGGTAACCTCGACATTCCTTGCTGAAAGCTGATTCTCTTCTCTAAGCCAAAGCAACTCGGCAATCTGCTTTCCCGTGATCGGCAATTCACCCACGTTCTTGCGTTGTTCGTTTGCTTGCTTAGCAAGATCGTTCAGGAAGAACGAAGCGGCCCGTTCTGGATCAGCATCAGCATGCAAAGCTTCCTCGTATTTCTCGCATGTTGTGTATTCACTCGTAAGGAAACGAGCTTGTACGTGATCCAGCCCGTACTCCTCCACGTACCGCTTCTCGCGTTGCATGGGCAGTTCGGGAATCTCGGCCCGCAGCGTATCCAGCCACGCGTCATCGACCTCGACGGGCACGAGATCGGGATCAGGGAAATAGCGGTATTCGTCGGCGTCTTCCTTGTGACGCTGCAGCGTGGTCACGCCGCGGTCGTCATCCCAGCCACGGGTGGTCTTGACCCGTGCCCCCATCACCACGCCGTCTTCGAGCCACGCTTCGACCTGCCGCTGGTGTTCGTAGGCCACGGCTCCGGCGACGGCCTTGAAGCTGTTGAGGTTCTTGATCTCCACCACGGGCGTGGCGTACTCGGTGCCGCCCTTCTCGATGATGACGTTGATGTTCGGCTCGAAACGCATGTGGCCGCGCTGCATCACGCCTTCGCTCACGCCGAGGAACCGGCAGATGTTCCGCAGCGTCCGGCCGAACATCACCACCTCCTCGGGCGAGTTCAAGTCCGGCTCGGTGACGATCTCGAGCAGGGGCGTCCCGGCCCGGTTGAGATCGACGATGGTGTGATCGATCGGCCGGCCGCCCGGGGCCTCGTGCAGCAGCTTCCCCGCGTCCTCCTCCAGGTGCGCCCGGGTGATGCGGACTGTCTTCCGCGCCGCGTCGGGCGCCTCGCTGGCGGGAATCTCGATCTCGCCGGCCCCGCAGATCGGCAGGTCGTACTGGCTGATCTGGTAGTTCTTCGGCAGGTCGGGGTACCAGTAGCTTTTGCGGTCCCACTTCGACCAGCGGGCGATCTCGCAGTTCAGCGCCAGACCCACCTTGATCGCCATGTCCAGCGCCGCCCGGTTCATTACCGGCAGCGTGCCCGGCATGCCGACCACGATCGGGTCGATCAGCGAGTTGGGCTCGGCGTCGTAGTAGTCGGGATGGGCCACGTTCGGCATGGCGGTCCACATCTTCGTCCGCGTCGCGAGCTCGACGTGGATCTCCAGGCCGACCTTGAGCGTCGTGTTCAATCCTTCAATCACCGCGGTGGTCATGGCGCACCTTCAAACGCAAAAATCACGGACGGGTCATTTTAACCGCAGCCGCGGCGCGTTACACTGTACATACACGTCGAGGCAACAACTATGTCCGATCAGGCGACCAGAAGGTTTCGCGCATCGTGGGATCGAACGACGTGGTTGCGGACCATCGTCTCGGTGGTCATCGTGCTGATCGCGTCGGTGGCGGTGGGGTTCGGGGGCGTGGCCGCGCTTCGCGATTCGCCGAACAGCGGCCTGGCGATCATCGCGGTGGCCGCCCTCGTGCTCGCCATCCTGCCCGTCACCGCCCTGTTTGCCCCGCAGGGCTACGAGATCGACGAGAAGTACGTGCGGATCAAGCGGCTTGGCCGGGATCTCGAGTTGCCGCGGGCGGAGATCGAATCCGCCGAGCCGATCGATGCCGAGGGCATGCGCACGACCGTTCGCATCTGCGGCTGCGGCGGGTTCCTCGGGCACTACGGGCTGTTTTTCAACGCCCGCTTCAAGATGTTCCGGGCCTACATCACGCGTCGTGACGGGCTGGTGTTGATCGAGATGACGGATGGGCGGCGGTACCTGCTCTCGCCGGAGGACCGAACGGGGATGCTGACGATGTTGCCCGCCAAGCGCGTCGATGCAGGCCCGGCGGGCGGGGAGGGCGAGGCGCGGCCGGCGATGTGACGCCCGGCGCGGGCTCGCTTCAGCGAGCCGCGATCACAATCCCCCGCCCTCGCTGAAGCGAGGCGGGCCGGGGCTGGCTACACCTCGCCGCGATTGCGGCGGTCGAGGAACCGCAACTGCCCGCATAACGACTGCATCCGCGGCAGTTCCACGCCCGCCGGCGTCACCGCCCGCAGCGGCGCGCCGTAGATGGCTTCGACCTCCATCGGCCTCCGCTCGTCGTAGTCGATCTTCATGCTCGGGCGGTAGGGCGTCATCTTCGCCGTGTGGTCGAGCATCTTCTCGAGGAAGGCGTCGTCGATCGCGCGGTTCATCTCGGCGGCGCCCGCGGCCACCTCCCGCATGAGCGATTCGCACAGCGCCCGCGTGTCGTCGTCGGCCATGAGCCGATCGGTCGTGGTGTCGAGCAGCACGCACAGGCCGTTGAACGGCACGTTCCAGACCAGCTTCTTCCACCGGGCGGCGAGCAGGTCCTCGTCCATGGTGATCGCAATCCCGGCCCGCTCGAAGTCCGCGGCGATCCGGCGCATGCGAGCGGTGATGCCGCGCGGCTCGTCGCTCGGGCTGTACTCGCCGAGTTGGATGCGGCCATAGTCGAGCTGGCGGATATGTCCCGGCCCGACCTTGTTGGAGCAGAGGAAGCAAAGCCCGCCCATTACGCGGTCAGGCCCGACGATCTCCGCCACGCGCTGCTCGACCCCGTAGCCGTTCTGGAGCACCAGCACCACGCCGTCCGCGGCGACCACCGGCGGCAGCAGTTCGGGCAGCAGGTGATTCTGCGTGGTCTTCAGGGCGACAACGACCACGTCGCAGCGGGGCATTTCCGTCGCGTCGCAGTACGCATTGGGCTCGGCGAGCGAGAAGTCGCCGTCGACGGATTCGACGGTGAGCCCGCGGCGGCGGACGTGAGCGTAGTCGCGATGCAGCAGAAATCGCACGTCGCATCCGGCATGGGCGAGCCGGGCGCCGTAGTACCCGCCCACGGCGCCGGTTCCGAGGATGGCGTAACGTCGCGTGGCCATGGTCACAGGGTAGCACGCGCGGTCGCGAGGTAAAGCCCACGCAGGGGGTGGGAAAAGCCGAGGGCTGAGACAGGCCGCGCAGCGGCGGGGCGAAGCCCCGGATTTCCGTCGTCGGCATCCGGGCCTTCGTGCCGCCACTGTCGGTGACGGCCCTCCGCCCTCGACTTTGCGGAATATAACCGCGATGGTCGTTAAAGCGCCTGCTCAGGCGGCCGATAGAAGCAATAGCCGGCAGCGGAAGTGTGATGGAGTGTCAGGCGAAACAACGAACTTCGCTGTTGATCCTCCATTCACGCGACGACGAAGACACGGACTTCGGTCCGTGTTTTCTTTTGGTTGACGGCCTCCGTTTCCGTTGACGCCGCGGCCACCCGCGCCGTAGCATCCATTGCACCATGCATCGTTTCATCCCGATCATCGTGGGGATCGCACTGCTGAGCGGCGCGGCGGACCTCTCCGCCCAGGACGCGGAGCGCGAGCCCTACATGTCGCCGCTCAAGCAACGCATGCTCTGGCGGGCCCATTGGCGGAAGTTCGCCCGCAAGTTCGCCGAAGTTGACGGTGAGTTCTACGCCCTGCCCAAATACGACCGCAAGTTCCCCAACAGCCGCGGCGTCACCGTGTACGACGTGCTCGACGCGGCGAAGCGCACCGTCCGCATCGACTGGGGCGGCAGCATGTACAAGCCCAAGACCAAGACCCTCCCGCGGGCGGAGGCCGAGGCCGTGGCCGAGGTTCTGCCCCGCCTGGCGGTGGGGGAGTACGGCCGTATCCACGCCGCCAAGGTTGACAAGGTCGTCGGCCCGAGCGAGCTGATCCTCGAAGACATCGAGCTGGTGGACGAAGAGGCCATCGAGCGGGAGATGGAGCGCGAGGCGGCGCGCTACGCCGCGGCCCAACGCATCCGGCGGCGCGACGCCGAGGACGCCATCGAACCGCGCTTCGCCGAGCGGCTTCGCCTCATCGAACAGCAGGATGAAGCCCGACGGGTGAAGCTGCGGCTCAAGGGTGTGAACACCAAGGGCCTGGAGGAGGGCGACCGCTGGCCCGTGGTCGAGAAGACCGACGAGCCGGCGAAGATCGCCATCGTCTACGCCCATGACCCACCGAAGGAGGAAGAGCAGGACGACGACCGTCGGCGGTCGCTGTTCCGCTCCCGCTCTCGGCGGGAGCCGCTGACGGCCCTGCCGGTCAGCGCGTTCGAAAAGGGCGTGACCGAAGATCAGTTCAAGCGGTTGCTTGAAGCCCGCGGGATGACCGAGCAGCAGTTCATCCATCTCGTCGTGGACGAGATGCGGGAAAACGGCGACACGGCCGAAGTCCGCGTCGTGCTCCGGATTCAGGGCAAAACCGAGGAATGAGGGATCGGGCCCCGTCACGCGATCGTGCGGAACGACGCGGGGGTTCGGCGGGGAGGACGCTTTCACATTTCTCACGCGCATGGCAGAATGATGGCATGCGCCGACTCTTACCGATCATCGCCCTCCTGCTCACGGGCGTCCTGTACGCCGAGCCGGTCACGATTCCCGCGGCCGAAGCGGGCGTGCAGACCGAAGGCGCCGCGCTCGGCAATGGCGTCTGGAACCTGTGGTCGAACGGGCAGGTCGGCCAGTGGTGCCGCGTGGTCGAGCCGGGCGAGGTAACGCTGGTCGTCCGGGCCTACGGTCGGCCCGCCGTCGGTCGGCCGCCCCGGGCCGCCCTCCGCATCGAGACCTGGACCGGCACCCGGCGGCGCGAGGTCGACGTAGTCAATACCGAAGCCGACGGCCTGCGGGAGTATCGCTTCACGGCCGACATGCCCGCCGGGCCGGGCCTGCTCGGCATCGCCTTCCTCAATGACTACTTCGACGCCGAGGCCGACGAAGACCGCAATCTCTACGTACACAGTCTGACGATTTCAGGAGCGACCCCGATGGCCGAGCCCCCGAGTGTGAAGAAGCTGACCGACCGCGCGATCCGCGAGCACCGTATGGGCACGCTGGTCGTCGAGACGAAGCCGAACGCAAAGGTGAAGGTGCGCCAACTCCGCCACGAGTTCCGTTTCGGCACCGCGGTGGCCACGCACCTGTTCACCGACCGCGCGGACGAGGGGGCGCGGCAGCAGTTCCGCCGCATCCTCGCGGACAACTTCAACGCCATCGTGTTCGAGAACGCCTTCAAGTGGCCGCAGTACGAGCCGGGGCCCGGCGAGCCGGACCCGACGGTGGTCGAGCGGATGCTCGAGTTTGCCGAGGCCCACGACCTGTTCGTCCGCGGGCACTGTCTGTTCTGGGCCAACGGGAAGCGGGTGCCGGACTGGGCGAAGGAACTGGACGACGCGGGCCTGCGGAAGGCGATCGACCGTCGCGTTCGCCGCGACGTCGCCCGTTACGCCGGCCGGATCGACGAGTACGACGTGAACAACGAGATGCTCGACCACCGCTACTTCTCCCAGCGGCTCGGGTCGGACATCCGCGTGCACATGTTCAAGCTCGCCCACGAGATCGACCCGACCGCGCCGATGTATCTCAATGACTACGGCGTGCTCGCGGGGGGCAAGCTCAACCGCTACGAGCGGCAGATTCAGTGGTTCCTCGACCAGGGCGCCCCGGTGGGCGGCATCGGCTGCCAGGGCCACTTCGGCCGAGGGGTCGCGCCGTTTCTGACCATGAAGCACGTGCTTGATCGGCTGGCGAAGTTCGACCTGCCGATCACGGTCACGGAGTTCGACGTGACCGCCCCGACCGAGGCGCAGAAGGCGACGGATCTCGAAAAGTTCTACCGCGTGTGCTTCGCCCATCCCGCGGTGGACGGGATTCTGATGTGGGGCTTCTGGGACAAGGCGCACTGGCGGCCGAAGGCGGCGCTGTGGCGGGGCGAGGACTTCGAGCCCACGCCGGCCGCCCACGCCTACCGCCGGCTCCTGTTCGAGGAGTGGTGGACCGAGTTCGAGGGCAAGGCCGACCGCAGCGGCCGCTGCGAAGTGCCCGCCTTCTTCGGCACCCACCGCGTGGAGATGGACGGCAAGACCATCGACGTCGACCTGCGGCGGGCGGACGGCGAACGCACCGTTCGACTCATGGGTTGACCCCCCGCACCGTCCCCGCAAGGGTCCTGCTCATGAGCCAACCCGTCGGAATCATCGCGGGCCAGGGCGTGCTGCCGGTGCTGACGGCGAGGGGGATTCGCGCCGCCGGCCGGCCGGTGGTCTGCGTCGGGCTGCGGGACCAGTTTGCCGGGGAGCTGCCCGAGCAGTGCGATGAGTTCGTCACCGCGGGTATCATTCAACTCGGCCGATGGATTCGCCAGCTTCGCCGGCGAGGCGTCGCGGAGGCGGCGATGGTCGGCCGGGTGGGCAAGACCCGCGTGCACGATCCTCTGCGGCTCGTGCGCCATCTGCCCGACTGGCGGGCCGCCCGCGTGTGGTTCTGGCGGCTTCGAGACGACAAGCGGAACCAGACGCTGCTCGAGGCGGTGGCGGACGAACTGGCCAGCGGAGGCATCACCTTGATCGACACCACGCAGTACGTGCCCGACCATCTGGCCGATGACGGCGTGATGGGCGCTCACCGCCCGCCGGGCGGGGCGATGGCGGATATCGACTTCGCCCGGCCGATCCTCTCCCGCCTGTGCGAGGTGCAGGTCGGCCAGTCGCTGGCGGTGAAGGACCGCGACGTGATCGCGGTCGAGGCGGTGGAGGGCACCGACGCGATGATCGACCGGGCCGGTGCGTTGTGCCGGTCGGGCGGGTGGACGCTGGTGAAGGCCGCCGGGCCGGACAAGGACCCGCGCTTCGACATGCCTACCATCGGCCTGCGGACGATTGAGCGGCTGGCCGCGGCGGACGCCGCCTGTCTTGCCGTTGAAGCCGGCCGCGTGATCCTGCTCGACAAACCGCGGGTGCTCGCCGCGGCGGACGCTGCCGGCCTCGCCGTGGTCGGCTTCCGCATGGAACCGCCCGCCCGGCGCGAGCTTTAGCCGCGACCCGGGTCCGCGAGGGCGGGGCGGCGTCGCGCCGCGCGATCGTCCCCGCCTCACCCGCCAACGCCATCCGCCGTGATTTCCCCCGCTGCGCGCCGGGGCGCGGCGAAACGTTTGAACGTACCGAGACCACAAGGAAAAAAACCATGACCGACGACCGTGTGACGCTCCGCTTCGTGCCCGAGAACATGAACTGCAGCGAGTTTGATCAGCTCGAGCCGCTGTTCGATGAACTCCAAAGTCGCCAACTCGACTCGTCGCACGACCTGCAGCGCTGGCTCGAGGACTACTCGGAGCTGACCACTGTCATCAGCGAACATGGCACGCGGCTCCGGATCGCCCATGCCTGCGACACCGAGAGCGAGAAGAAGGAGCAGGCGTACCTGCACTTCGTCGAACACGTGCGGCCGAAGATCGAGCCCCGCACCTTCGAGCTGGATAAGAAGTTCGTCGCCTGCCCGCACCGGGCCGCCCTCACCGGCCCGCGATACGAACTGCTTGGCAAGCACTGGCAGACCGACGTCGAGCTGTACCGCGATGAGAACGTGCCGCTGCAGACCGAGTTGACCAAGCTCGCCACCGATTACGGCAAGCTGTGCGGGAAGATGATCGTCGAGTTTCGCGGCGAGACGTACACGCTGCAGCAGATGGGCCGGTTCCTCGACGAGCCGGACCGGGCGTCGCGGGAGGAAGCGTGGCGGCTGGTGCAGCGTCGCCGGCTCGAAGACCGCGAACGGATCGACGACATCTTCGACCGGATGCTGGACAAGCGGCGGACCGTGGCCGCCAACGCCGACTGTGACGATTACCGGGCGTACGTCTGGCGGGACTGGTACCGGTTTGACTACACGCCGGACGACTGTCTGGAGTTCGCCGACGCGATCGCCGCGTGCTGTGTGCCGGTGGTGGAGGCGCTGGACCGTGAGCGCCGGGACGGGCTGGGTGTGGAGCGTCTGCGGCCGTGGGATCTCGGGGTGGACCCGAAGGGCCGACCGCCCCTGCGGCCGTTCGATCCGAACAACGTCGAGGCGTTCGTGGCCCGTACCCGCGCGGCCCTCGACCGCGTCTCGCCGCAGTTGGGCGAGCAGTTCGCCGAGCTGAAGATGGGCGAGAACCTCGACCTCGACAGTCGGCAGGGCAAGCGGCCGGGCGGGTTCCAGTCATCCCTGGAGCTGGTGCGGCAGCCGTTCATCTTCATGAATGCCGCGGGCCTTCAGCGGGACGTGGAGACGCTGTTGCACGAGGCGGGGCACGCGTTTCATTATCTCGCGTCGCGGGCCGAGCCACTGATATTCCTGCGCCACGCCCCGCTGGAGTTCTGCGAGGTGGCGAGCATGTCGATGGAACTGCTCGCCTCGCCGCACTTCGACGTGTTCTACGACGATGAGGGTGGTGCCAACCGCGCCCGGCGTGATCTGCTGGAAGGGATCATCCGCTTCTTCCCGTGGATGGCGACCATCGACAGTTTCCAGCATCGGCTGTACACGAGCGGCACGCCGGACGCCGCCGAACGCACCCGCATCTGGCTGGAGATTCGCGATCGCTTTGAGAGCGGCGAACTCGACCACACGGACCTCGAAGCCGAGCGCGAGGCGCTCTGGCAGCGACAGCTTCACCTGTTCCACTACCCGTTCTACTACATCGAGTACGGCATCGCCCAACTCGGCGCCCTGCAGGTCTGGCGGAACTACCGGCACGACCCCGAGGCGACGCTCAAGAAGTTGCTGGACGCGTTCGCCCTCGGCGGCTCCCGCCCGCTGCCGGAGCTGTTCGAAACCGCGGGCATCGAGTTCGACTTCTCCCGGAGAACGCTCGACCCGCTGATCGCCATGGTCCGTTACGAACTGGCGCGGATTCCGTGACACAAGCCGGACATGACACAAGCCGGACTGGAGCGTCAGCGAAGGTCCGGATTGAATGGGTGTCGTGATCCGGACCTTCGCTGACGCTCCAGTCCGGCTTGATTGGGTGCGGTGATCCGGACCTTCGCTTTCGCTGCGGTCCGGCTTGATTGGGTGCGGTGATCCGGACCTTCGCTTTCGCTGCGGTCCGGCTTGATTGGGTGCGGTGATCCGGACCTTCGCTGACGCTCCGGTCCGGCTTGATTGCGGGGCGATGACGGACCGCCGCATTACGCCGCGTGGGGCCAGGGCTCGGCGATGGGGGTGACCGCGACGTCGACGCGGTCGGTCCAGGCGCGGGCCGCCCGATCGCGGTCGAGTGAGAGCAACCAGTCATGCACCTTCGTCGCCACGTCCCGCCGGGCACGGCGGCTCAACGGGGCACGGTCGAGCGCGGTGACCGCGTCGTCCAGCTTGCCCCGGCACACCGTCACCACGAGTTGCAGGTCCAGCAGCTCCAACGTCTCCGGTCGATGATGCGTGATGCGGGTGATCGCTTCCCCGGCGGCGGCCGGGTCGCGGTCGGCCAGGAGCATCTCGACCTTCAACCGCCCGGCGGCGAGATACCCGCCGTTCAGGTCGAGCGCCCGGTCCAGCGACTCCGCGGCCCCGGTCCAGTCTCCGAGCCGGCGACGGCACATCGCGGTGTGATAGTGCAGGTCGGCATAGGCGTCGTGCTGATCGGCGTGGGCGGTCAGCGTCTGCTCCGCCTCGTCGACGAGCTGGGTGAGGATCGTCGGCCCGGGGCCGGTCGCCTCGTCGTAGCACAGGGTGTTGAGCAGTCGGCCGGGCGTGGCGAGGCGCCACATCTCGGCCATCAACTCCCGCCGCTCGATTCGACTGTGGGTGGTGCGCAGGCGGCGAAGGATCCGCTCGGCAAAGGCATCGCGGCCGAGGGTGAGCGCGCAGACCGCGAGCCCCGCGAGGGCCCGGCCGTCGGCGCAAGGCCGACGCGACAGCCGCCACCACGTGCGTCCCGCCTGGGCGAAGCGTCCGCAGCGCATGTCCTGCTTGGCCAGCCGGCGCAGGGCGTCCGCATGGTCGGGCGTGCCTTTCAGCGCGGCCAGCAGGTACTTCACCGCCGCATCGTCGTCGCCGAGTTCCACCGCGAGATCGGCCGCTTCGCAGGCCACCTCCGGGTCATCGGGGTCATCACCGATGAGGGCGGCGTAGGTTATCGCGGCCTCGTTGAGCCGACCGGCTTTCCTTTGAAGACGAGCCGTGCGCAGCGCCGCCGCCTGGTCCACGGTCGGATCGCCGGGAGCGGCGCCCTCGGCCTCGGCGAGGGTCCGCCGCTCGTGTTGCTGCACGCGGCAGAGGCGATGCCACGCCTCCAGCGCCTGCTCACAGCGCCCGGCGGCTTCGCAGACGTTCGTGAACAGCCGCAAGCCCGCGATGTCGTTCGGCCAGCTTGCCAGCAGCTTTCGCAGATGCACCTCGGCCTGGTCGTTCTGTCCGGATTGGACGAGCAGCATCGCCAGCCGGCGCCGGGCCTCGCGATTGCTCGGTCGGGCCTCCAGCACGTGATGCAATGCCGCGCAGGCGTCCTCGACCCGGTCGAGATTCGCCAGCGCCTTCGCCCGCAACATGGCGGCGGTCACACGGTCGTCGACGATCCCGCCCACGGCCTGGTCGACCTGGTGGTACCAGTCGGCGGCGTTGAGGGTGGCCAGGGCCTCGGCGGGCTCCCCGGCGCCCAGCAGCGCCCGCGCCTGAAGCAGCCGGGCCCGCAGCAGGTCTGGATGCTCGGCGACGATTCGCCCGACCTGTCGCGCGGATTCGGCGGCGTCGCCGGCGTTCAACCGGCGTTCGGCTTCCTCCAGCCGACGGTCGATCCGTTCCAGTTCACCTACGTTCATGCCGCCACCTCCCGCCACGTCATCCGCGCCAGATCGTTGCTCGGCTCCGCGTCGAGCCAGTTGCCCGCCTGATGCCGGGCCGCCTGGTGATACCCCGCCTGGTGGTGCCGCAGGATGAG
>CAYFQS010000099.1:0-10981 GCA_964345245.1 uncultured Planctomycetaceae bacterium
GCTGATCGTGCCGGAGAAGTGGAAGCGCTGGAACCCGGCGGACCTGAGCGTCCCGCCGAACTTCGACGAGTCGGCGGAGATGCGGGAGAACCTGGCCAACTACTACGCGATGATCGAGAACCTCGACTGGAACATGGGCCGGCTCATGGACGCGCTGCAGCGCCTGGAGAAGTTCAGCGGCAACACGCTGAGCGTCTACTTCTCCGACCACGGCGATTTCATGGGCAGCCACGGCCTGGCGAACCGCAAGGAACACCCCCACGAAGAGTCGATCCGCATCCCCGCGATCTTCCACTGGCCCGGACACATCCCCGCCCGGCAGACCATCGACCCCGGCCTCTTCGGGCTCGTGGACATGTTGCCGACCACGCTCGGGCTCGCCGGCGTCGACATTCCGCCCCACAACCAGGGCACGGACTTCTCCCCCGCTCTGCGCGGCGAGGACTTCACCGGCCCGGAAGACCAGCTCATCGAGATGGTCGGCAATCCGCGGTGGAACCTCGATTTCCAGGACTGGCGCGGCGTGGTCGGCCGGCAGTGGAAATACACCTGCTACGATACGGGCAGAGAACTTCTGTTCGATGTGGAAAACGATCCCTACGAGACCAACAATCTCTGCGCCCAACGCCCCGAGGTGCGGAACCGCATGCGTCAGCGGCTGCTGGAGCTGCTGGCCGAGACGCGGGAGCCGTACTTCGACGTGCTCATCGAGCACGGCGCGCCGTGCGCCTGGCCGGTCAAGGACGTCGGGCCGACCGGCCCGAGGCGGATGATCTGCCCCGGCATGGAGGACGAGACCGTCTTCCTGACCGAACCGGGGCAGGGCAGGCGCGAGATCGCGCCGGGCATGGACGAATAGAGCCGGCTCAAGGTCGAGATCGCCAAGCGGACGGTTCCTCGGCCGGGGCTGTGGACCTTCGCGCAGCAACCCGGAGAGTGTCATGACGAGTGACTACGAGATCAACCTGGCAATGAGCGAATGGATCGATCGCCCGAAGCCGCTGGCCGAAGCACAGGTCAAAAGCTTCATCGACGACGGCTTCCTCGTCGTCGAGAACCTGATCACCGACGATGAGTTGGAAGAGTTGAAGTCGGACACGGTGAAGATCGCGCGGGGCGAGTATCCGTGTGAGAACATCGATCCGCACCCGGATCTGTCGGAAACCGACGTGCTGAAGAACATCCTCTGCATTCATCAGCCGCACTTCGTGAGCCCGGTGATGCTGAAGTACGTCGAGCATCCGAAGATCTGTGGGATTCTCAGCCAGGTCGTCGCCGCGCACCTGCCGTGGTGGGACGGCAGCGTGAAGTGCATGCAGTCGATGCTGTTCGTCAAGCCGCCGGGCTTCCAGGGCCAGGCGTGGCACCAGGACGAGATTTACATCCCCACCCGCGACCGCTCGCTGTGCGGGGCATGGATCGCCATCGACGACGCCACGGTGAACAACGGCTGCCTCTGGGTCGTGCCCGGCTCGCACCGCACCGGCTACCTCTACCCGCAGCGGGAGCACGGCAACACCGACGAGTTCGACTTCGCGCCCGAGAGCTACGGGTTCGACGAATCGAAGGAAGTGCCGGTCGAAGTCCCCGCCGGGTCGCTGGTGCTGTTCAACGGCTACCTGCTGCACCGGTCCCGCAAGAACCGGAGCGACATCTATCGGCGGGTGCTGGTCAATCACTACATGAACGCGTGGTCGCATCTGCCGTGGCAGGTCCAGGAAGGCAAGAGCGTGGCGGCGTCGGACGTGCGGCGGATCGTGCCCGTCGCGGGCGTCGATCCTTACAAGTGGAAGGGCTACGAGCAGGCGCCGCAGAGCGTGCATCTGCGCTGGTGCAAGGCCGCGGAAGAAGCCGCGGGCTCGAAGGGCGAGTGACCGGGCAAGCCGGACCGCCGCGTCCCGCGAAGGTCCGGATGCCACACCGGGACGGCGTGCCAACGGGGCCTTTTACTTCTCAAAGATGAGTCGGCCGAAGCCGGGGTAGTGGTGGAAGTTGCCGTCGGTGTCGGGACACCACTGCCATTGCTGCGGCGAGCCGTGGTCGTGATCGATGCGGTAGATATTCGCCCGCCAGACGCTGCCCGGCCGCGGCGGCACGTCGCCGAGCCCGACCATCAGGGCGAAGGGGATGAACCCCTCGACGGACCAGCCGGCGATCTTCGCCATGGACTGCTGCGGCCCGCCGCGGACCGCCGCGGCATGCCGAATCCGGCGAGGCCCCTCGTAATGCCACGGCAGCCAGCCGTGGAACCGCTTGCCCGAGTTGATGACCATCAACGGCAGTTCGTAATCCAGCGGCGAGATTTCGTATTCAATGTACGCCCGCTGTGTCTCGTCCGGCTGGACGAAAATCTCGACCACGTCTTCCTTGAACAGGTTGGCGTTGTCCTCGGTGAGGGTGCAGTGCAGATGCTCGTCTTCGCAGTCGACGAGGAAGTACAGGCCCTTTTCCGACCACACGAGCTTGGCGCGCGTCGGGTAGGCGTCCGGGGCGTCGACCGGCGTCATCGGTTGCCACTCGGCCCGGGACCAGGCGTCCGCCGCGCCGTCGCCGGTCAACGCGAAATCGCTTACCCGCTTGATCCGCAATTCCATGGGGTGACTCCACATTCGGTGAACGGCGTTATCATAGTGAAAACGATCCGGGGTTTCGAACCGCCGCTTCGCGGCATTTCTCAGCCCGCGGCTTTGCACACCATGAAGCCGAGCGCGGAGAACGTGAGCGCCGCCCGGGTTCAAAGCCCCGGACCACCCGATGACCGACCAGGATTCTCCATGGCGACACAAAGCGAATACGCGGTAGCTCGACGGACTTACGATCTCATTCAGTTCGGCTTTGACGAACTGCCGCCCCGGGGCCGGGTGCGTTCGTTTGACGTCGACTACGCCCACCTGCGCACCGCCGATGGTGGAGACCTCTACGTCACCCGCTATGGCTGGCCGGTGGTGCTCTCGCTGATGCCCGAGCACTGGTATCACAACCGCCGCTATTCGCAGCAGGGCGAGAAGCTGCCCGGGGGCACCGGCGCGGTCTACCGCGTGCCGCTGCGCGGCCGGCGGGACCGGTCGCTCGACGTGGTGGTCAAATTCTCCCGCGTGGGCCAGGAGGTGCCTCTGGAGATCGCCACCTCGTTTCTCGACTCCGTCTCGCCCGTCGACATCGCCAACGCCCGGTTCAACAGCCCCTTCGAGGAGTTCGGGCTGGTGATGGAAATGCGGCGGAACGCCTACGGCCCGCCGGACGTCCGCCTGCTCGCCCAGCAGCCGCTGGCGATCTACGCCCCCGCCCAGCAATTCGAGCTATGGCGACTTGGGCGGTCCAAGGGCCGCTTCGCCCAGCATCAGCGGCAGCTCCGGGAAGATCAGAAGGAGACCGGCGACGAGGACGCCGCCCTCGAACTCGACATCAAGCGGGAGTACGTGCTGCTCTACAGTTGGATCAAAGGGCTCAACGCCGAGCAGCAGCTTGACGCGGGCGTGATCAGCCAGGACGAGTTCGAGCAGCTCACGCCCCGCGTATTCGAGGAGATGAACGCCAAGGGCTGGCGGGTGCTGGACAACAAACCCAAGCATTTCATCCTCCGTCGGCGACGCGGCCGGGACGAACCGCTCCGCCGCGATGGCGAACTCGTCTACGCCCTGGTCGATTTCGAACTGCTCGAACGCACCCGGGAATACCGCAAGACCTACCGCTCGTCTCAGCGGGTGCGGTACTGGCAGATGCAGCACCATCGCGAAGACGACGTGCACCCCGCCCTGCCGCCGCACCTTACGTCGGTGGACATCCTCGGCGTGCATCACGTCTACGGCACGGCGCCGAACGGCGGGAAGATCTGGGCGGTGGGCAATGACGCCGAGCTGTTCGACTACTTCCTGCCCGACCGCTGGCGTCGCACGCCGCGGGTGAAACTCTCGCCGTCGCGCGAGGTCTACCGCACCCGGACGCGGGACAACATCCACATGGTGTACCGGGCCTCGCGGGTGGGGGCGAAGCCGCACGTCGATCCCTTCTACAGCCAGGGCCGGCGAATTCGCGCGTATGGTTACAACAGCCCCTTCGAAGAAGTCGCCATCGCCACGCACCTGCGCCGCGCGGGCATCCCCACCGTGTATCCGCGGGCGATCTACCGCACCGGGCACGAATCGATCAATGCGCATTACCTCGTGGACAATCGGCGATACCAGAGTCACAGCGGGCTGCGGACGCCGGACGATCCGCCGGAGCCGCTGCTCACGCCCGATCACGACTACTTCACCATCTGGGGCTACTACCGCGGGCTCGACCCGATGAAGGACCACGCCGGGGAGGGGCAATGGGGCGTGGTCGACTTCGAGCAGGCCCGCGAGGAGGGAATGATCACCGAGAATGAATACCATCGGCTGCTGGAGCGGACGGCCCGACGCATGGCGGAGCTCGGCATTCGGGTCAGTCGGCTCGATCCGTGCGAGTTCCTGCTTTCATTCAACCGCGGCCGGGAATTGCGCACCGACGAGAATGGCAAGCTCGACGTGCGGTTCTGCATGGACGCTCTGCGAGCGTACGACACGGGTCTGCTCAGTGAGCAGGCGTACCTCGCGATCATCGAGAACATGGCCGCCGCCCTCGAAAGCGTGGGCTTCGAGTCGCTCGACCTCGGCGGGGACCACATGCTGCTGTCGGGCAACCTGCGGGGCGAATTCGAGCGCGACGTCGAAGGGCGGCCCACCGCGACGCTCTGCAACTTCGAGCTCGTGCGGATGAAGTACTGCCCCCTCCACGGTCCGGCGTGCTGTCTGCTTCCCGGGTGAGCCGAAACCACCGATCAAGAACGTTTCCGAGGCGGTTGCGCCATCGGCAAACGCCACCGCAAGAGCGGACGGCCTTGCCGGCGTCGCCACAATCTCCGGGGCGGCAAATCCAGGAATGAACCGCGGAGGCGCAGGGAGGCAAAATGAACCCCGGATCGACCGGACTTTCGCCGGCGCTGCGGTCCGGCTCGTCTCATGTTCCCGCCAACTGCTTCAGCGACAGGTCGCGGAAGGGACTGGAGATCGGGCCGTCGAGCAGCGGGTCTCGAGTGCGGCGCATCCATTCCCGCAGCGCCGCTGCCATCTCGCGGCAGGCCTCGGCATACTCCGGCTGCCCGGCGACGTTGTTCATCTCCAGCGGATCGGCCTCGAGATCGTACAGCTCGCGGACCGGCCGTTGCTGCGGGGTCAGCGAGAGATCGATGTTGTCGGGATAGGCCGAACCGCTCATGGCATCGCCCGGCACTTCGCAGCCGACTTGGCGCTCGAAGGTGTGGACGTACTTGAACCGGTCGGTTCGCACCGCCCGCGTGGGATCGTATCGCGAGTGGTAGGTCTTCTCGGCGAAGACGCGCTCGTTGGGCGTGTAGTCGCCGCCGATCAACAGGGGCAGGAAGCCGCGGCCTTCGATCCGCTCGCCCGCCTCGGCGCCCGCGGCTTCGAGCAGCGTGGGCAGCACGTCGACATTGCTGAGCAGCGCGTCCCGCCGCTCGCCCGCCGGAATCCGCCCCGGCCAGCGGAGCATGCCCAGCACCTCGATGCCCGGATCGTACAGCGTACACTTCGCCCGCGGCATCGCCAGGCCGTGGTCGGTGGTCACCAGCACCAGCGTGTCGTCGGCCAGCCCGCGCTGATCGAGAATGTCGAGCACGTCGCCGAGCCCCTGGTCCCAGCGTCTGGTCAGCCCCTGCATGGCCGCGAAGTCGGCCCGCGTGTCCGGCGTGTCGTGCAGCGGCGGCGGGACCGTCACCCCGAGCGAATCATCGGCCGGCGTGCCGTCGTAATCAAAGGGCCGATGCGTCTCGAACGTCCCGATGCTCAAAAAGAACGGCTGATCCTCCGCGCGGCTGTCCAGAAACTCGGTCATGGCGACGCCGACGCGCGGGGCGTTGCGCTCGCCGTGGATGAACCGGTAGCCGAGTCGCTCACGTTTGTCCTTGGTCTCATGAGCGATGCCGATGAGGCCGGTGTCGTAGCCGAGGTCGGCGAAGTAGCGGGCGGCGTGAATCTCGTTGTCGTTCAGGTCCCAGCCGTGCGGACCGGGGTTGCACAGGCCCATCACGCCGGTCTGATGCGGGAATCGGCCGGTGAACAGACTCGCCCGCGACGGGCTGCACTGCGGGGCGGTGCAGAACAGGCGGTCGAGGGTGACGCCTTCGCCGGCCAGCCGGTCGGCGTTGGGCGTCCGCACCGTCTTCACGCCATAGGGCGAGATGAACCGTCCGGTGTCGTGGGAGATGTAGATCAGGATGTTCGGTCGCGAGCCGCCCATGCGTTGCCGCCTTTCCGGGTGTTGATTCGGAAGCGGTGAGTGTAATGCGAGCGGCGGCGGTGTGGAAGCCACTCGGGAGGGTGCCGAAGCACGAAACCGTTGTCCCCCCGGTTCCCCGCGCGACCGGCTTCTTGTCCCCGGCGCAACCCGGCGCCCCGGTGGTGTATGGTGTGGCTGACCGCGTCGGGGGTTACGCGCTGCGCCGGGCGGCGATGAAGGATCGCACGGCGAAGATCACGAGGGCGAGGCAGATCACCGCCATGCCGGCGCGGACGTAGGGGGCGATGGACTCGCCCTCCGCCCCACCGAGCAGTTGGATGGTGGTGAACACCGCCCCGATGTTACCGATCACGCCGAGCAGAGCGAGAGCGGCGGCGACGTGCATGGCGTGCTTTCGCCAGCTCGGCTTCAGCCCGGCGAGCCCGCAAAGAGCCAGCAGCAGCCCGAAGGCCGAGGCGATCAGCGCCGTCTTTGCCTCGGGCCCAATGGCGAGCCAGGGCACGATGCCGAGGAGGATGAGCAGAATGCTGACGGCAATGGTGGCGGCAGGCATGGTCGAACTCCGATCACTCGAGTGTCGAAGATGATAGGCGCGCGGAACATGCGAAGACCGGGCGTGGCGACTTGAGTCGCCATGTTCCCCCTCTCCTCGCTCGATTTCATGGCGACTGAAGTCGCCACGCCGATTGAGCGCTCACGGCAACGTGAAGATCACATAAACCACGTTCCGGGGCGTGGCGACTTGAGTCGCCATGTTCCCCCTCTCCTCGCTCGATTTCATGGCGACTGAAGTCGCCACGCCGATTGAGCGCTCACGGCAACGTGAAGATCAGGTAGACCCAGTTCGCCGCCGCGGCGACGGCGATCAGCGACCAGCCGATGATGCGGGTTCGGCGACCGACCCGCCAGGCGATGCGTCGACCGAAGCCGAAGCGAAGCACCGCCCAGCCGGCGAGCAGCACAAGGCCGACGGTGACCAGCGGATTGAACCACAGGGCGTCGAGGGGCCGGGCGGTAGCGAGGCAGACCGCCGCCCGCGTCCCGCCGCAGGTCGGGCAGGGGATACCGGTCACGCGTTTGAAGGTGCACACGGTGCCGGGGCCGAGGCCGACTTCGTTGAGGACCAGGATGCCTGTGACGGCCGATATCCACGCGGCTGCCGCGATCGCCGGGGCCCACTGCCAGCGCATCCGTCGCGGTGCGCGGACCAGGGCAACACGCGGATTATTCGCCGGCGTCGTATCCATTTCGTGTCGATCATGCGGGCGTCGATCAGCCGCCGACCGCCGCGGCGCCCACGCCGACCACCACGACGACGATCCAGAACACCACGAAGACCAGCGCCAGGATGGTTGCGATCATGCCGATGATCCGCCCCGCCTGGGTGAGCCCGCGCCCCTCGGGGTCCATCGTCCCGGCATCCATCGCCCGCAGGTCATTGTTCCCCATGACCCAGGCGACGATGCCGAATATGAAACAGATGAGCAGACCGAGGATGCCGAACACGAGGATCAGCACGCCGCGGTGCGGCTGCAGATGCGACTGGGGCTGCCCGCCGCCGGGAGGAGGAGGCACTTGGGTCATGACCGCGTCCTTTCTGTGTAAACCGTGACCGGGTGATGTTCCGTCACCGCTCTGTTACCGACCGGACACCAATGTAGTGCCAATCGCGTCAACTTGCGACCTGATGGTTCAGGGGCAGGGCAATCGCCCGGCCCCGGCGTCTTCGATGATTCGCCGCGTCAGCGGCGCGTTGGCCGGCGGCAGGCGCAGCGACGCCAGTGCCTCCGGCAAGACCCAGCGGTGCTCGGCGACCTCGACATCACGCACTTCGCCGGCAAGGAGCCGGCCATAGAACGGATGCAGCCGCACGCGGGCGTGGTCGTACGCATGCTCGATGACGGGCAGCGCGGCGGCGAGCTCAATCCGCACGGCGAGCTCCTCATGAAACTCGCGGCAGACGCAGGCCTCGGGCGTTTCGCCGTCGCGCATCTTCCCACCGGGCAGTTCCCAGTAGCCGGCCAGATCGGCGTGATCAGGCCGCCGGGTGACGAGAATTCGAGGCGGGCGCTCGCCACTGACCAGCGCGCCGATGGCGATCTCATGGAAAGGCACAGGATTGCGGGGTTCAGCTTGCGTCAATTTGAAGCTCCGACAAGGCCCGATCCACTGTCATCTTCCATGCAACCCACTTTGGTATATGGGTTTACATTTTCACAAAAATCCTGACTCACCAAAAACGCCCTTTTCCCGCCGTCTGACAGGGCTTGCACCCCGCGGTGCTGACCGAAATCAGGATAAATACTTTTTTTGAAACAACTTACCATGACATACCGCCGCGAGTGTTATCGCGTTGACACCCATGACAGAGCATCGCTAGGATGATGTGGTGGGGGTAAAACAGATTTCGGCCAAGAGCCGTGGCGCCCCCCGTGACGAGTTCGGAGCTTCGTCACGGGGGCATTTTTTTCACCGCATCATCCGGTCAACACGATCTTCCACCTTCGACGGTCGGCCGCATCGCCGGTTCCGCGCCGAGCGGCGGCAGCGCGTCCTCCAGCATTCCTTTGGCGCGCGGCCACATCAACAGGGCTTCGATCATGATCCACAACTGCAGGGCCGTGATCATGAGCCCGAAGATCGTCAACACGATCTTCTGCCACAACGGATACGCCTCGTTGACCATGAAGTCGGTGAACGTCAACTCGATCATTGCCCATCCGGGCAGCACGAGCATGACGATCATGGGAATCACGGCAAACCAGACCGGCTTGCCCCGGCGCCAGAGGTAGAAGGCGACGACGAGGAACGCCAGACCGGCGAGAAGCTGGTTCGTCGCCCCGAACAGCGGCCAGAGAATCAGCCCGCCGCTGCCGGGCCCCAGCGCGCCGGGCAGCATCGCCACCACGCCGCCCGTGAACAGCGCGACTGCGGTGGCGGCGTACTTGTTCGTCAGCGGCTTGACGTTGGCGCTGCCGGCGAGTTCCTGGATCACGTAGCGCTGCAGTCGTGTCGCGGTATCGAGCGTCGTCGCGGCGAAGGACGCGACCAGCACCGCCACGATCGCGATCCCCATCTTCAGCGGAATGCCAAGCGTGGTCAGGAAGTTCCCGCCGCCTTCAATAAAAGCCCCGACCTTTTTGCCGAGATTGAACGACGCCCAGCTCGTGCCGGGGTTGTAGCGGGCGGTCCACGCGGCCATGCCGGTGAGCTGCTCGCCGGTGTTCGGCTCGACATGCGGGGCGTAGATGAATCCGCTGGCGACTTCGTTGGTGAGCACGCGGTCGAACTTGCCCATCGCCACGCCGGCGCAGCAGGCGAGGATCACCACCACGGCCAGCATCCCTTCGAGCAGCATTGCCCCGTAGCCGACGTACTGGGCGTCGGTCTCTTTCGCAAGCTGCTTGCTGGAGGTGCCGGAGCTGACCAGGCAGTGGAACCCGCTGATCGCACCGCAGGCGATGGTAATGAACAGGAACGGCAGGATCGGCGGTGCGTCGGCGGGGACTTCGGCGGTGAGCGCCGGGGCCGAGGTGAACAGCTCCGCCCCACCGAACATCGCCGCCACGGCCAGCCCCGCGAAAAGCAGGAGCAGGGCCAGGACGAGTTCATGACTGTTGATGAAGTCCCGCGGCTGAAGCAGCGTCCACACCGGCAGTACGGAGGCGAAGAAACAGTAGACGAGCAGGATCACCGTCCAGATCTGGATCGCGTGAATGAGCGTGCCGCCTTCGACGGCGATCCCGAACACCGGGCGGATGTCGAACGGCAGCCAGTACGCCCCGACGTACATCATGACGTACATCGTGGCCAGGGCGATCAGCGATCCCGCGAGCAGCCCGCCGCCCCGCCGATAGACCCAGAACCCGATGGCGATAGCGAGCGGAATCTCGATCCACACGCTGAGCACGCTCTCCGGGTACATCGAGAAGATGATCGCGATCACCAGCCCGAAGATGGCGATCACGATGAGCAGGCAGAAAAGCAGAACAAACAGGAAGAGCGTGCGGGTGCGGCGGTTGATCATGCGACCGGCGATCTCGCCCACCGTCTGGCCGCGATTGCGCAGCGAGACGACGAGGGCGCCGAAATCGTGCACCGCCCCGATGAAGATCGAGCCGAACACGACCCACAGCAGGGCCGGCAGCCAGCCCCAGAACACGGCGATCGCCGGACCGACGATCGGCCCCGTGCCCGCGATGGACGTGAAATGGTGGCCGAACACGACCTCCTTCTTGCTCGGCACGTAGTCCACGTCGTCGCGTAGCCGGCGGCTGGGCATGTCGGCTTCGGGATCAAGCTGAAAGATCTTCCGCGCCAGCCATCGTCCGTAGGTGTGGTAGGCGACGAGAAACCCGACGAAAGACAGAATCGCGATGAGCAAAGTCGACATACCGACCCCTCGAGCGAAGGACCCCGAATCGAAATCGCATGTTAACAGAACCGCCGGGCGTTTTGCCACGTGAGGGAAAACAGCCCTCAGTGCGTGAAGGGTGATTGCATTGACCTTCAGGCCTTGCATCTGTGTCGTGGCGGCCCCCCGGGCCGAAGAAACATCACCACCCGCGAACGGGCGTCGGATGGCCCGGCCCGACTCGCAACGAAGTGGAGAGCCGGCCGTGCTTGCCGGCAGCGCGGCGAGATCGGGCTTGACCTCATGACATCGAATCCGCTTTCGAAGCGACCACCCGCCGTCTATGCT
>CAYFQS010000100.1:0-10940 GCA_964345245.1 uncultured Planctomycetaceae bacterium
GTTGTCGGTCTTCCTCGTCTGTGACGCGTCCGGAAATACATCGTTCAGGACTTAGGTGGCCGGGGGGCCGAAAATGTCGTTCAATCAAGCAAGCTTGTACTTGCCGCGGGACACCTGCTCGAACCGATCGTCCTTGATCAGCGTCTGATTCACAATGGTGGTGAAGTTCTTGGAATTCGTCTTGTAACCGGCCTTCTGCACGGCTTCGGCGGCTTCGCTGACGCCCATGGGCTTGCTCGTGCTCATCACCTTCGCCAGCGCGTCGGGCAGCGACATCTTGTTCTTCGGTCGTGCGTCGGTCTTCTTCCGTTGGCTTGCGGACTTCGTCCGGGCGCCGGGGGTGCCACCGAGTTCCATGATCTCCTGTTCGACCTCATTGAGCTGATCGAGCACCCGCTGACGCTTCCGCTGCAGCGTGCCCAGGCGGCGGTCGCGACGGGCGAGTTCGGCCTGAAGATCATCGGTCGGTACGTTGTCGAGCTTGCGTTTCGCCATAATCGGCTGCTCCTCTGGTGTGAATACAGTAAGTTCCGTCCCCGGCATCCATAAGAAGGGATTCTATAGCGTCGGTGCGCGCCCGTCAAACCGGTGCGGAAATCAGGACGCGGTTTAGCTTCACCTGGAGCGATCGACAAGGTGCAAGTGAATGATCAGAGTGATGTGAGAAACGCGATGCAGGCGGGGAAGTGAAATGAGAAAGCGTCTATGACCGACCCGGATGTGACATCAGGAAATCGGGCTCCCTGCCCCCCTTGCCGCCGGGTTCATTGTCGGCCGGAACTCCGCCGTCGCCGCCTTCGAGCTCTTCACCACTGAGCAGGGCGTTGAGCTTGCGAAGGGCTTCGGCCTCGATCTGGCGCACGCGTTCCCGGGTGAGCCCCACCCGCACCCCGATCTCTTTGAGGGTGAGGGGCTCTTCATCATCCAGTCCGAACCGCAAGCGCAGAATGGTCGCCTCGCGTTCGTCGATGGTGTCGAGCAACCGACGGATCGTGTCCACGTCGTCTTCACCGAGGATGACGTGTTCGGGACTGGGGGCGTTTTCGTCGGCCACCATTTCGGCGAGGGAGAAGCTCTCGCCGTCCTCATTGATCGGCGACTGGCTCGGCCGCTGAAAGGCCCGCACCGCCCGGCGGATGATCCGCACCTTCTTGGCCGGCAACTCCATCTCGCGAGCGAGTTCCTGGACCGTGGGCGCCCGGCCGAATTCCTCAGTCAGCCGCTGCGTCGCCCGCTTCCACTTGGTGATCAGTTCCACCATGTAGGCGGGGATGTGGACGGGCTGAACGGCGTTGATCAGGGCCCGCTTGATCGCCTGCTTGATCCACCACGAGGCATAGGTGCTGAACCGCGCGCCCTGTTCGGGATCAAAGCTCTCGACCGCCTTGAGCAAGCCGAGATTCCCTTCCTCAATGAGGTCGGACAGAGAGAGGCCGCGGTTGGTGTAGTTCTTGGCGATGGATACGACCAGACGCAGGTTCGCCCGGACCATGTGATCGCGGGAGGCGGGGCAATCCTCATGAATGATCCTACGGGAAAGCTGCTTCTCCTCGTCCGCGGTCAGGAGAGGCACCTCGTTGATCTGTTTCAGATACAGCGACAGCGAAGATTGCACATCGGAGCGTGGCATGCTCCACCGTAACCTTTCTCACCCTCAGCGGGTCCAGCCACCGCGGGGTTCATCCGTCTCGCTGCAATGGTAGTCGTCGAATCGCCACACGCGCTGAGAAACTCCCCAACATCACCGCTCACGGCCGTCGCCGGCGCGACGTCTTCCAATGATGTCGGCTGATTGCCCGAGCGGCTTAACGATCAGACGCGGGAAGTCGAACTCTGTTCCCGGGTCGGGGGTATGGAATGGGGCGGGGCGGTCGGCC
This sequence comes from uncultured Planctomycetaceae bacterium, assembly GCA_964345245.1. Taxonomy (GTDB): domain Bacteria; phylum Planctomycetota; class Phycisphaerae; order Phycisphaerales; family Zrk34; genus CAYFQS01. The sequence continues at coordinate 1,878 of CAYFQS010000100.1, forward strand.
GGGCCCGGCGGCTGGTGAGCCGGCCGAAGCGCCCTATAATCATCGGCTTTAACCCATTGACGAATCAAGGAGCATGCGATGCTCTGGCAAGCGCCCCTGCCCCCGAAATACGCCCGAATGAGCGATGAGCAGCTCAACGAGGCGATCCGTCGCCGCAAGGCCGAACTCGACAGCGAGCTGGTCATTCTCGGCCACCACTACCAGCAGGACGAGGTGGTCCGACATGCCGACTTCGGCGGCGACTCGTTCAAGCTTTCCCAGCTCGCCGCCGAGAAGGTCGAGGAAGCGGGGGCGAAGTACGTCGTGTTCTGCGGGGTGCATTTCATGGCCGAGAGCGCCGACATCCTCACCCCCGACGACGTCGCGGTGATCCTGCCCGACCTTTCCGCCGGCTGCTCCATGGCTGACATGGCCGACTACGACGACGTGCTCGACGCGTGGGAGCAGATTCAGGACGTGCTGGCCGACAGCGCCGACGACGTGCGGGTGATCCCGATCACGTACATGAACTCGACCGCGGCGATCAAGGCCTTCGTGGGCGAGCATGGCGGGGCGGTGTGCACGTCCTCCAACGCACGGGCGGTGCTGGAGTGGGCCTTCGCCGGTGGCGAGCAGCCGGTCGCCCCCACCGAGAAGATCAAGATCATGTTCTTCCCCGATCAGCACCTGGGGCGGAACACCGCGGCCGAGATGGGCTATGACATCCACACGCAGATGTGTTTGTGGGACCCGCACGCCCCGGAAGGCCTCGGCGGGCTCGAACCGGAGGACCTGCTCCGTAGCGACGTGATTCTCTGGAAGGGCCACTGCTCGGTTCACAAGCTCTTCCGCCCGGAGCACGTGGACGAGGTCAAGGCCCAGCATCCCGGGATCAAGGTCATCGTCCACCCCGAGTGCGACCACGCGGTGGTGCAGAAGTCGGACATGACCGGCTCGACGGAAGGGATCATCAAGGCGATCGAGGCGTCGCAGCCGGGCGATCAGTGGGCGGTGGGCACCGAGGTCCACCTGGTGAACCGCCTGGCGAAGCAGGCCGCCGAACGCGACGTGTTTGTGCGGATTCTCTCCGACTGCCAGTGCCTGTGCACGACGATGTACCGCATTGATCCGCAGCATCTGCTGTGGACGCTCGACGAGCTGGCCGAAGGCCGGGTGGTCAACCAGATCAGCGTGCCGTCTCACGTGCGTCAGTGGTCGCTGACCGCGCTGGACCGGATGCTGAAGATCACGGGCAAGCCGCCCGCCACGCCTCAGGCCGTCGGCGGCTGATGCCGGGTCTCGCCCGAAGCGCTGCAACCCACACCACCGTCAGAATTCGCGTGATCGCTCAAGTCATGCGCTCGGCGATGAAGGTGACGTGGACCGTAGCGGGCAGTCGCACCAATCCGCCTGATGCGTTCAATGCCGAACCCGGCGCCATGGACTGGATGCCAGGGGTGGAGCCCGAGTGGAACGAACGAAGGGGCGGCCGCGCGTGCTCAAGGTGCTGAGCGTTCGCCACGGCCGGCTTTGCGCTGCCCTCGGCCTGAGTTCGCGCCCAAGGCCCTTGCGAGTCCGACTGTGACATCCGACTCCTGCCCCCCGAAGTTCCTCCGAGCGAATTCACGCCATGCGCTTCGCCCGCTCCCGAGTCACTTCATAGTTCAGCGGTTCGCCCGCCAGCCACCGCCGACACTCCTCGACCATCGTCTGGCCCATCCGCCGACACTCGCCGTCCATCGACCCGGCGATATGCGGCGTGAGGACCACGTTCGGCAACGTGTACAGGGGGGAATCCTCGGCCGGCGGCTCGGGATGGGTCACGTCCAGCACCGCGCTCAGATCGTCGCGTCGCTGGAGCACTTCGATCATCGCCGGTTCGTCAATCACCGCGCCGCGGGAGGTGTTGAGCAGCCCCGCGCCCGACTTCATGGAACCGATCAGCTCGCCGCCGATCATGCCTTCGGTTTCCGGCAGCCAGGGCGTGTGGATGCTGACCACATCGCTGCGGCGGAAGAGGTCGGGCAGGTCGACCAGTTCGGCGTCGAGTTCGGCGGTGTGTTGGCGATCAACGTACGGGTCGTAGGCGATCACGTTGACGTCCAGGTGCTGGAGCCGGCGACATACCTGCCGGCCGATCTCGCCGAGCGAGACGAGGCCCACGGTTGAGCCGTACGCCCCGGGCACGGGCAGCTTGCCGGAATATCGCCGCTGGGCCTTGATGTCCAGCGCGTGCCGCCAGGCGCGCTTGAGCAGAAGGATGATGTTGGCGAAGGAAAACTCGGCCACCGGCACCCCGTTCGCCGCCCAGGCGCTGCAGACCCGGATGCCGCGGTCCCACATGGCGTCGGTGGCGAACCCGCGGATCGACCCGGCGCCGTAGAAGATGATCTCCAGGTCGGGCGCGTGAGCGAGCAGGGGTGCGTCGACCTTCGGCATCCCCCATCCGGAGAAAATCACCTGAACGTCGGTGAGCGCGTCGAGCCGATCCTCGATGGTCTCGCCGGTGTGGAGTTCGGCGTCGATGTCGACCATTTGCTCGATCGCCGCCCGCTGATCCGGGCCGTAGATACGATCAAACGCGTGTTCGGCAAGTAAGTAGATTGCTCGGTTCATCATGCTGCCTCGCGTGTGAGGGATGGCGGGGGCGCAGGGAAAATCCAACCGGCGATCACCGGCTGTTGGAGAAACGCCCAGGTGACCGGGGGCGGTTCAGTCCGGGTCGATCTGCCCGAGCGGGGTGATGGACGCCACCTTGGTGCGGGGCACTCGGAGGACGGGTTGCCGACCGAACACGCCGATCCTGGCCGCTCGCTTGATCCACGCCTGCTTGCTCATGTCGCGGGACGTGCTGGCCAGGTCGTCGGCATCGAGTAGCACGACTTCGTCGTCCGTCACTTCGTGGCAACGACCGATGTAGGCATTCAGCCCACAGGAGTCGACCACCACCGTCACCCCGTGCAGCTCATGGGCGTTATCGTGGAAGGTTCTCTTCACTTGGAACGTGCTTTCTACCATCAGGCGACATCCTACCGGCTTACCCGCTACGCGCCTAGGGCGTTCATCATCGACCAGACGGTGGCGTAAACAACGCCGTACACCCCCGCGGCACCGGTGAGTCCGCCGCCTACGATCGCCACGAAACGCCCGATCTCCACCATCGGGTCGGGCGTCGCGGCGCCAGGAAATCGGTTGCCCGAGGCATCGTGACGGGCGGGTCCCTGCATGGCCGACCAGCGGTCGCCAGAGTTCAGACGACCGAAATCACGCGGCGGCAGGGGATCGGGACCGGTCCAGCGAATCATGATCCGCTCTAATCCGGAAGAATCAAAACCGAATCGCCGAGTCGCGAAGGCGCAGAGTAAATTGATGAATAGCAATAATTTATGGCATTATTGCTCGTGAATGTCGCTTGGCGGCAAAACACGCGGTGGTTCGATGCAAAGGTCGAATTCACGTCTAAGTCGTGTATTTGCACGCACTACTCTGCGGCTCTGCGGCGAATAATCGGGGCTAATGGCTGGGTTCTTTCGTCGTTCCCAGTGATTCAAAGGTGCGGGTCAGCTCCGCGGCGATATTCTGAGGGTCTCGCATCTCGATGCGATGCCGGGGCAGGTAATCGACCAGCTCGCCGTCGTTGAGGATGACCACGGAGGGGCTGCTCGGCGGCAGATCGGGCATGTAAGACCGGGCCTGCGACGCCGCCTCGACGTCCTGGCCGGCGAAGACGCTCGCCACCCGCTGGGGGCACATCGGATGTTCGAGGGACAGTTTGACCGCCGGGCGGGCGTTGCCGGCGGCGCAGCCACAGACGGAGTTGAAAACGAGCATGGCCGGCCCATCGCGCTTGGCGAAGAAGGCATCGACCGCGTCGGCGGTGGTCAGTTCCTGCACGCCGCGACGGGTCAGGTCCTCGCGCATGGGGCGGACCATTTCTTCGGGGTACGGCATTACGAAACTCCTGGACGGATAAACAGCAGCAGCGTACGACGGTGACGCTGACAACGCGGCAATAGTAGACCCCGGCATTGCCGGTCGTCCAATCGTGGTGAAAACGGACATCACGGGCCGGGAATCAACTCGACGCGCTGGTGTAGAAACGCAGGGCGAAGCGCCACCAGGCGCGGGCGGCCACGAGCAGGAGCCCGGCCATGACCGCCGCCCCGGCCAGCCAGACAATCCCCGCCCGCCCGAGCATCATCTTTGCCGGCACCGTGGTCAGAAACGCCACCGGCACCACGAAAGTGAAGATGAACCGCAGCGCCACCGACGGGTAGACCGCCACCGGGAACTTCCCCGCCGCCAGCAGATTGTGCAGTACGTAGGTCGCGTTGAACACCTTCACGAACCAGATGCTCGTCGAGCCGAGGATGAACCACATCGTGTAGAGCACGATGATGCCGAGCAGGAGCGGGGGAATGCCGAGGAGGTAGTTCAGCGGCTCCAGGCCGATCCGCGAGCCGGCGTAGACGATGAGGATCAGCCCGTACGCCAGGTCCGGCACGCCCCAGGATGAGAAGTTCCGTGTCGAAAGCCAGAACTGCGGGTCGATCGGCTTGAGCAGCACGAAGTCCAGCGTGCCTTCCCGCACGTGGCGGACGATGCGGCTGAGGTTCACCCGCAGCAGCGTGTTGGCGAACCCCTCCAGCAACGTGAAGAACCCGACCACCAGCAACGCCTCGTCGCGCGTCCAGCCCTGAATCTCCGGCACCTTGCTGAACAGCAGGTGGATCAGGAATACGTTGCCCACCATCGTCCCCAGCGATGTGAACGCCGAGAGGGCGAAGTTCGTGCGGTATTCCATCTCTGCCGCCAGCGACGTGGTCCAGAACAGCCGCAATGTGGCGAGGTAGCGTTTCATGACGTTCCGACTGCCTCCGTTTCGAATCCCCGCCGGGGACGGCTCCACGCCTGCGGGGCGACGCGGTCCATGACGGGGCTTGGTCGCTCTTTCCGTCGTGCCTTCCGGCCCTCACGCCCCCATCGCCGAGTACTTGCGGATGCCCAGGGTCCACAGTCCGCGATAGATCAGGTAGAACACCACCCCCCAGGCGAGGATCACGCCGAAGCCGAAGGCGAGGGAGACCTCCCGGCCGGCCAGGGCGATCTCCCCGCCGATCAACACCCGCGCGGGGAACCAGATCAGGTACGGGAACGGCGTGTAGAGCAGCAGCCACTTGATCGACTCGGGATAGAACTCCAGCGGCGCCACGATGCCGCTGAGGAACATGTACGGCAGGGCCCAGAACTGCTCGACCGCGTGGGCCCGCTCGGTCCAGAACGCCAGCATCGCGAAGGCATACTGCACCAGGAACCGCATCACGAACGTCGCGATCAGGGCCACGATTCCCAGCAGCAGTTCGTTCCACTTCGGCAGCCACAGCGCGTCGGGGAACACCGCGAAGAACACCCCCGCCACGATCGCCAGCAGCGGCAGGCGCATCACCCGCTCGCCCACGTGGTCGGCCGCGTACCGCCACACCGGGTTCATCGGCTGAAGCAGCAGGTGCGAGAGCGTGCCGCGGACCACGTCGCGTTCGAAGAGCCAGACCACGTACACCAGCGTCAGGTTTCGCACCACGAAGGTGGCGAAGAAGTAGCGGGCGATCTCGGTGTTGGACAACGTCAGCCCGCCCGCCTCGCCGCGGGTCAGCCACACCGCCATCATGATGAACGGCAAGACGGTGCCGAGCACCCACAGGACCATCTCGGCCCGGTACTCGAGGTTGGCCGCGTAATGCACGCTGATCAGCGTGCGGGCCCGGCGCCAGGCGAGGCGGGGGGCGATCACGACGCGGCCTCCTCCACCGCCGCCCGGCCCCGGTGAAAGAGCCGGCCGATGATCCGCTCGATCGGCGGGTCGGTCACCGTCAGGTCCATCACCTCGAACTCATCGAGCACCCGGTCCACGGTGGCGGTCAATTCCGCTCGGGGCACGAGCAACATCGCCACACGGTCGTCGGCCGACTCGACCTCGCCGAAGTCCTCGAGCCGGGCGAAATCGACCGACTCGGCGAACTCGATCCGCAACTCCCGCCGCGGGGCGAATCGCTGCAGCAGCCCGTCAAGGTCGCCATCGTGAATCAGCGATCCCTCGTGGATCAGCATCACCCGCGGGCAGAGGGCGGTGATGTCGGCCATGTAATGGCTGGTCATCAGGATCGTCGCCTCGTAGCGCTCGTTGTAGTCGCGGAGGAACTGCCGCACCGTCGCCTGGGCGTTGATGTCCAGCCCGAGCGTCGGCTCGTCAAGGAACAGCACGTCCGGGTGATGCAGCAGGGCGGCGAGCAGCTCCGCCTTCATCCGCTGGCCGAGCGACAGCTTGCGGATCGGCTGCTCCAGGGCGTCGCGAATCTCGAGCATCTCCGACAGTTCGTCCACCCGCCGCTTCGCCAGGTCGTCCGGCACGTCGTAGACCGCGGCGTTGATCCGCAGTCCGTCCGAGGTGGGCAGGTCCCACACGAGCTGCTGCTTCTGGCCCATCACCAGCGTGATGCGGCGGAGGAACTCGGAGCGGCGATCGAAGGGCGTGTGCCCGGCCACCTCGACGAACCCGCGCGTCGGGTGGATCAGGCCGGTCAGCATCTTCAGCGTCGTCGTCTTGCCCGCTCCGTTCGGGCCGAGGAACCCGACGATCTCGCCCGGCTCGATGGCGAAGCTGACCGCCTTCACCGCCTCGATGGTCCGGTACTGCCGGCGGACGAAGTGCTTCAGCGTCCCCATCAGGCCCGCCTGCTTCACGCCGACCCGGAAGTGCTTGGTCAGTTCTCTCGCTTCAACAATCGGCATGGCGGCATTCTATAACGGTTGTCGCCGAGATGCCCCGCCCCCCGCTTACCGGATCACGCCTCGCAGGGAGTAAACCCGAAACTCGAAACCCGAATCCCGAATCCATCGCAATATCCGAATGCCCCAAGGAGCGATTCGCGTACGGGACCTTCGCTTCATTCAGGCCTTTGAGCATTCGGACATTGATGCGGGTTTCGAGTTTACTCCGTTCGCGTTTCGTGCGCACGTCTCGCACCTTCGCCACGCTCACTTCGGATTTTCCGGAATCTTTTTCTTGCCGTACGTCCCCCCACGGGTTGCGCGAATCGCTGTGGCCGACTGCGGACGCGATTGTGCGCATCGGGCTCACCGCTCGGCCTTGGGTGAACAGCCACGAAAGCGACCGCCATGACGCAAACTGCCGATATCCCAACCACGACCGACCTCGACGACGAGCTCGCCGCCCTGCTCATTCACGAGCACCGCACGCAGATGCGGCCGGCCTTCGAGCGACTGTGGAGCTACTACCGCAACGAGCTCGACTTCGCGGCCGGCGACCGGCATCGCCCGTACCGTGCGGCCCAGGAAGCGGGCCTGCCCCGACGACTCACCCACGCGCCCCGGGACGCGGTCCGCCGCGAAGCGGCGGGCGGCGGGCGGCGGGAAGTCGTCGTCGAGAACGACATCGCCTGGCGCATCCATGCCCTCGTCGATTTCATGTTCGCCCGGCCGGTGGGCATCACCTCGCTTGCCGATGATCCCGACCTTGCCGCGGCGATTGAGCGCGTGCTTCGGGCGGCGTTCGACGCCAACGGCGGGATCGCCTTCTTCCAGGACCTTGCCCTTCTCGGCGCGGTGTACGGCTTCGCCGACGTGCTGCTCCGCGCCGATCAACTGCCCCCCGCCCCGGCCGCCGACCCGCCGCCTCCTGCCGCGGCGGACCGGGGCGAATCATCTCCCCCGGATGCTGACACGGGGATCGCGTCGCCGGATCGGGTCCCGTCTAGACCAATGCCGTTGGGCGCGGACGCTCCCGTCCGCTACGCCCGAAAGCTGATTCTGGAGACGGTCGAGGCCCCCCGCGCGATCCCCGTGTTGGATCCGTCCGACTACCGCCGACTTGACGCCTACCTCCTGCACTACACGCAGACGCTCAACGAAGTCGACCGCGGCTCGTTTCTCGCTCGACTCGTCGATCGCGGCGGCCGGGCGAAGGGCCGACGCGCCGCCAGCGAGATCACCGAGACCTGGACCGACGCCGGGATGCGGATGTACCGCGACGGCGAGCCGGTCGCCGAGGCGGTCAACCCGCTCGGTCGGCTGCCCGTGGTCCACATCCAGAACCTGCCTCAGCCGTTCTTCTACGAAGGGCTCAGCGAGGTCGAGCCGCTCATCCCCCTCCAGGACGAACTGAACACGCGGCTGAGCGACCGGGCCAATCGCGTCACTTTCCAGAGCTTCAAGATGTACCTCGGCAAGGGCATCGACGGATTCCTCGATCGGCCGGTCGGCCCCGGGCAGATGTGGACGACCGACAACCCCGACGCCTCGATCGAGGCGTTCGGCGGCGACGGGCCGAACCCGTCCGAAGACGCCCACATCACAGAAATCCGAGAGGCGATGGACAAGACCTCCGCGGTCAGCCCGCTCGCCGCCGGCCTGCTCCGCGACCGCGTGGGCAACCTCACGAGCGAGAACGCCCTGCGCATCGTGATGATGGGCCTGCTGTCCCGCACCGAGAAGAAGCGCTTGTCGTACGGGCGCGGCATCGAGCAGCTCGCCGAACTCATCCTCCACGCCCTCGACGTGGCCGGCGTGCTCCGCACCGATCCGGACGACCGCCGCATCCGCCTCGACTGGCCGGGCATGCTCCCCGAAGACGAATCGCAGCGCCTCCGCGATGCGAAGACCAAGATCGAGATCGGCGTCCCGCAACAACGCGTCCTCGCCGAGCTCGGCTACGCCGACTCCCCATGACCGAATCGAGCCCCGTCGTGGACGGTATCGCCGCAGGCGAAGAAGTCCCTGGCGGGGATTCAGGAACGAAACGCCATGGATAAACCACCCAGGGAGCCCTCAATGACCGACCCCACGCCCCCGCCGCCCGATGAGACGCAGACGCCGCCCGAGCCGGCGACTGACGAGCACGTCGAACGTGCCCGCACCGCCGAGCGAAAGCTGCGCGACCTGCAGCAGCAGTTCGGCGACGTGAAGCGTCAACTCGACGACTCGCGCGATGCCTTGCAGGCCGTCGAACGCCGGCAGCGGATCGACCAGTTGCTCGTCGAGTCGGACACCATCGACCTCGAAGCGACG